>CANFGZ010000129.1 GCA_947446585.1 Chitinophagaceae bacterium
AGTGGCAGCGACAGAATTGCAGAAGCGGTTGAAAATATGAATGTTGACATTATTTTAAATGTTCAAGGAGATGAGCCTTTTATTGATAAAACAACCTTGAGTAAACTTTTAACTGTTTTTAATAATGATACCGTTCAGGTGGCTTCGGTAATGAAAGTTTTTACCGACCAAACGCTGATTAGTAATACTAATTATGTAAAAGTAGTGGTGGATAAAAATATGGAATCTCTTTTGTTCAGCAGAAGTGTAATCCCTTTTCACCGCGATCAAACGATTCAACCTGTTTATTATGAACATATCGGCGTTTATGCATTTCGGAAAGCCGCCTTACTTCAATTCACAAAATGGGAAATGACACCTTTGGAATCTTTAGAAAAAATTGAATGTCTGCGCTATTTAGAAAATGGAATAAAACTAAAAATGGTTATCACCGAACATGCAGGAGTAAAAATTGATGTGCCGGAGGATTTGGAGAAGGCGGAGAAGTATTTGCGGGAAATGCTAGATGGTGAAAGCTAGATACATTTACTGGATAATGGATGTACTGGATACTGGATGCTGGAAGATGACGGTAAATCTAGTATCTAGAATCCAGCATCTAGAATCTAACACCTCAAAACCCCTTCACCAACCTCTCCACCGCTGCTTCCAACGTCTCCTCTTTCTTTGCAAAACAAAAACGCAATACTTTATTATCTACAGGAGTTTTATAAAATGCTGAAACAGGAATAGTGGCAACACCTGCTTCCTGTGTTAATCTAATGGCAAAATCATTTTCATTCTCCTGACTCACTTCGCTGTAATCATACAATTGAAAATAGCTACCAAAAGATGGCAATGGTTTGAATTTTGTTTGTTCCATTAATTTTTTAAAGTAATCTCTCTTGGATTGTAAAAAAACACCCAACTCACGGTATTGATTTTTTTCTGTCAGAAACTGAGCCAGGGCAAATTGCACGGGACTATTACAGGTAAAGCAATTGAACTGATGAACTTTCCTGAATTCTTTCATCATGCCTTCAGGTGCAATACAATATCCCATTTTCCATCCGGTACAATGATAAACTTTGCCAAAAGAAAAACAAACAAAGCTCCTTTCAAATAAATCAGGATACCGAAGTATAGAAAGATGCTTTTTGTTATCAAAAATCAAATGTTCATAAACCTCATCACTGATAATAAAAATTCCTGTGCCACTAACAATATTTCTTAATTGCTCAATATCTTCTGCACTCCATACACTACCTGTTGGATTGTGAGGTGTATTAATAATAATCGCTTTTGTTTTTCCATTTACTTTTTCTTTCACGCGATCCCAGTTGATTGAATAATCAGGATATTCTAAAGGAATAGAAACAGCCACGCCGCCATTTATTTCTATATTGGGAATATATGAATCATAGGCAGGCTCAAACAAAATCACTTCGTCGCCAGGTTGTAATATTGTTGTGAAAGCTGTATATATCGCATAAGTACCGCCGGGTGTAACAGTAATATCTGTTTCAGGGTTTACATTAGCATTATAATCTTCATTTACTTTTTCGGCTATTCTTTCTCGTAACAAAGGTAATCCACACATGTGAACATACTGATTATACCCCGACTTCATTGCCTCATTTACCAGCGAGGTAAGTTTTTCGTTCATTGGAAAATCAGGAAAACCCTGACCCAGATTTATAGCGTTGTGTTTTACCGAAAGCGCACTCATCACAGTAAAAATTGTGGTTCCAATGTGAGGAAGTTTGCTGTAAATAGATGGTGTCAAAATAAAAAAGAATTAATGATGCGCTTATTTGCGAAAATTATTTTTGATAGAAGTAGTTATCATGAAGCAACCACTAAATATATTTATCCCCTTTATTTCTCTTTACTTCTGCTACATACTCTTTTATTTCCTGCTCTTTATCTTTTTTACAAATCAGTAAAACATCTTTGGTGTCAACAATGATAAAATCTTCGAGCCCTTGTAATAAAACTAGTTTTTTATTATCGGCGTGAACCATGTTTTTTGTAGCATCGATAACTATAACATTGTTACCTGCAACTGCATTATCCAAATAATCCTTTTCCAGATTTTCGTATGCGCTAGCCCATGTTCCCAGGTCGCTCCAACCAAAAGAAGAAGGAATCACATAAACATTGTCGGCCTTTTCCATGATTCCGTAGTCAATAGAAATGTTTACACATTGAGGATATATTCTTTCAATAGCTTCTGTTTCTTTCTCTGTATTAAAGTTTGACTTTTCTGCATCAAACATCTCGTGTATTTCCGGCAGTAAATTTTCGAAAGCTTTTATAATGTTTTTTATCTGCCAAACAAATATGCCTGCGTTCCATAAAAAATCACCGCTGGCAACAAAAGTTTTTGCTAAATCACGATCGGGTTTTTCGGTAAACGTCTTAACCTTATAAACGTTATCGCTAACTGCCATTTGCTCAAACTGAATATAACCATATCCTGTATTGGGATTGGTGGGTTTGATGCCTAATGTAAGTAAGGCTTTTATATTATCGGTAAATCTTAATGCATTCAAACAAATTTGCTCGAAGGCCTCTTCATCATGAATTAAATGATCTGCAGGCGCACATATCAAATTGGCTTCCGGATTTATCTGAGCAAGCTTGTAAGAAATATAAGCAATGCATGGGGCGGTATTCTTACGTGAAGGCTCGCATAAAATATTATTGACACTTATTTCAGATAATTGCTGTTGTACTATTCCCTTATAACTTTCTGAAGTAACTATATAAATATTTTCTTTGGGAATAAATTTTGCAAACCGATCAAAGGTTGACTGAATTAACGTTTTGCCTGTGTTTAAAATATCTAGAAATTGTTTTGGATAATCCATTCTGCTCATTGGCCAAAAACGACTTCCTATTCCTCCGGCCATAATAGCTACATAATGATTCTTATTCATAATGACTTTGTTCTGATTTATATTATTCCTTCTCTTATTAATTCCTGTATATGTAAAACGCCGGTGTAATTGTTACTATCGGATACAAGCAACTGATTAATATTATTCTTTCTCATTAATTCAAATGCTTCAGCAGCCAATGCATCGCTGTTGATTTGTTTGGGCGAATTTCCCATAATATCTTGTGCTTTTAATAAATTAAAATCATCGTTTTTTTCAAGCATTCTGCGGATATCTCCATCCGTTACTATTCCGCAAATTTGATTCGATGAGTCTAAAACAGCTACCGCACCCAATCTGCTTTTGGTTATTTCAACAATAACCTCTTTAACTGTTGAGTCGGATTTCACAAATGGGCGCTGATTAGTCATTACATCCGAAACCCTCAGGTATAGTTTTTTACCTAATGTACCTCCGGGATGAAATTTTGCAAAATCATCACTGTTAAATCCTTTAAGCTCCATCAAACAAACCGCCAATGCATCGCCCATAACCATTTGAGCAGTAGTGCTGGTAGTGGGCGCAAGATTATTAGGACAAGCTTCATGTAAAACAGTAGTATTGAGTAAAATGTCGCTATTTAATGCCAAATACGACTGAGAATTTCCTGCCATACCTATAACCAGGTTCCCAAAACTTTTCACTAGTGGAATTAATACTTTTATTTCTGGGCTGTTGCCGCTTTTGCTAATGATTAATACAATATCCTCTTTTTGAATCATTCCCAAATCCCCATGAATGGCGTCGGCAGCGTGCATAAACAATGATGCGGTTCCGGTACTGTTAAGCGTTGCAACAATCTTTTGTGCAACAATTGCACTTTTGCCAATACCACTAACAACAAGTCTGCCTTTGTTTATGGCAATCATCTCTGTTGCCTTTACAAAATCAGCATTAATAAAATCGGAGGGATGTTGTATCGCATCCGCCTGAATTTGAATGGTGCGTAATGCTGCAGGTATAATAGTTTCTGTGTTCATAAATCTGACCCGCAAACCTACTTCAATTAATGGAAAATGCAAAGAGATTAGAATTAAAATGTATTATTCTTATTAACAACGAGTTATAATAGAATTAGGCTATCTGTTTGCTTGAAAAAAAGATTATTATATTGATTCTTAACTTAGAAAATTATTTTATTTCCGGTAAATGAATTCACCAAAAGGATTGATTTTACAAGGTTTTTGGATTAACTTCGTTGCCCTTCAAAAACAGTTGATTAATTGTTTAATTGAAAGTTTATCCCGTGTAACAGGTGAAAGATATGGCAACCACAAAAAATAAAATCTCAAAAAACAATAAATCAGACACAGCTGAAAACGCATTTAGTTCTGAATTGTTGATTGCTCATCTTCAAAAATATTTCGGTTTTGATCATTTCAAAGGCCCTCAGGAAGAAATCATAAAATCTATTCTTAACGGTAATGATACCTTTGTAATTATGCCCACGGGCGGAGGAAAAAGTCTTTGCTATCAGCTTCCGGCAATGATGAGTAAAGGAGTCGCAATTATCGTATCTCCATTGATAGCCCTGATGAAAAATCAGGTTGATCTGGTTAGAAGTTACAGCAATAAAGACAGTGTAGCCCATTTTCTAAACAGCACTTTAAATAAAGGACAACAGAAAGCTGTTAAAGAAGACTTGATTTCCGGTAAGACAAAAATGCTTTACGTTGCTCCTGAGACTTTAACCAAGGAAGAAAATATTGCTTTCTTTAAATCCATTCCGGTTTCTTTCTTTGCAGTTGATGAAGCCCATTGTATTTCTGAATGGGGCCATGATTTTAGGCCCGAATACAGACGACTAAAAGAGATGATGGACCTGATAAATCCCGACGTTCCCATTATAGCACTCACAGCAACGGCAACTCCAAAAGTGCAAAGCGATATCTTAAAAAATCTCGGATTACGCAGTTCTAATGTTTATATTTCTTCTTTTAACCGGCCTAATCTGTATTATGAAATTCAACCAAAAATAAATCTGGAGCAAACCAATAAAAGTATCGTTCGTTTTATTCAGCAACACAAAAATAAAAGCGGAATTATTTATACACTCAATCGCAAAACTACAGAAGATCTGGCCAATATGCTTATGGCAAATGGCATAAAAGCGGTTGCCTATCATGCAGGATTAGACGCCAAATTAAGATCTACACGACAAGACCAGTTTTTAAAAGAAGATGTAGATGTGATTGTGGCAACCATTGCCTTTGGAATGGGAATCGATAAGCCTGATGTACGTTTTGTAATTCATTATAATATTCCTAAATCAATAGAAAATTATTATCAAGAAACCGGACGCGCAGGAAGAGATGGCATGGAAGGAAAATGCATTCTTTATTACTCTCATAAAGATATTGCCAAGCTCGAACACCTGATGAAAGACAAACCTTTAAGCGAAAGAGAAGTAGGTGCTCAGTTAATTAATGAAACCCTGGCCTACGCCGAAAGTAGCATCTGCAGAAGAAAAACATTACTGTTTTATTTTGGAGAAGATTTCGATGATAACAGCAGCTGTGGCCATTGTGATAATTGTATTCATCCCAAAGAAAAAGTAGAAGCTAAAGAAAGCGCTGTTGATGTATTAAAAACCATAAAGGCGCTGGGAGAACATTTTACCATAGAATATCTGATTAACGTAATTACAGGCAAGGCTACCAAACAAGTACAAATGTATCGTCATGACGCTTTGGAGGTATTTGCAATAGGCAATGATAAAGAGGCTCATTTCTGGAACAGCTTAATAAGACAAATGTTGCTAAACGGATTGCTAGAAAAAGATATTGTAGAATATGGCGTCCTGAAGATCACCAAAAAAGGTGCAGCTTTTGCAAAAAAATCTTCTTCATTTAAAATTGCTTTAAACAATCTATTTGAAGAAGCCAATGCAGATGATGAAGAAACCATTGCAGCCTCATCTTCAAGTAGCGCCACTGACGAAAAATTACTTGAGACTTTAAAAGATATTCGTAAACAGGTTGCTAAAGAAAAAAACCTTCCTCCTTTTGTAATCTTTCTTGAAAGTTCACTTGAAGATATGGCTACGATGTATCCTACTTCAATGGCAGAACTGGAAAAAATAAGTGGTGTGAGTAAAGGCAAAGCTATCCGTTATGGTAAGTCGTTTATTGATTTCATTACTGCATATGTTGAGGAAAACGACATTATAAAGCCCGATGATTTTGTGATGAAAAGCGTGCTGAACAGAAATAATAATAAAATTTTTATCATTCAGAATGTAGATAAAAAAATCCCATTGGAAACAATTGCCAAAAATAAAGATCTGCGTATTGATGAATTGCTTGAAGAAATGGAAACCATTGTAGCTAGTGGTACTAAACTCAATCTAAATTATGCTATTGATGAAATGGTTGATGAATACGAACAGGAAGAAATCATCGATTACTTTAAGGCCTGTGATACTTCCTCTTTACAAATTGCTCAGGAAGAATTAGCCGATAGTAATTTTAATTGGGAACAACTGAAAATTATGCGAATTAAGTTTTTGTGTGAGTATGGAAATTAATTATTTCGCACTTCCAAAAGTTTATTTAACCATAAATCAATAAAGTTTTTCATTTACAATTCAGTAATTAAAACAAAAATCCCTTATTTTTGCCCTCCCGAAAGGGAAAAGGTGCGTCGTAGTTTTCCATAGCGACTTAAAAGAGCTATAGAAAAACAAGATCCCAAAAAGCGAAGCGGAATCAAGAATAGCACAAAATACTCGGTGCGGTAGCTCAGTTGGTAGAGCAATGGACTGAAAATCCATGTGTCGCCGGTTCAACCCCGGCCCACACCACTTTTAAGGGCTGATAATCAATTAAAACACTGATTATCAGCCCTTTTTGTTTGCAAAATAATGTAAATAAGTGCACTATAA
>CANFGZ010000130.1 GCA_947446585.1 Chitinophagaceae bacterium
AATACAAATTAAACTATAAAAAAACTGCACTCTATTATAGAATAATATCAACCATTCTGATTTTAAAGCTTATCCAACTTATCTAGCTTTATCCAGCCTATCCAACGCAACGTCCTTTATGCAGACATTGCTGAGAAGCCAGCTCTATAAAGCTTATCCAGCACATTTAGTATATCCAGCATTCCTAGCTATATCTAGCATTTAACTACTTCTTACCAATACATTATCTATAGGTTAACACCTAAAGGATATTTCGTGATGTAGCTTTATGCTATAAATCGATATAACGATTTTCTCATAAGCAGTTAGTTTTGGTAAAAACGGAGCCCCTAGTCTTAGGGGCTCCTTGTTTATAGAAAATGTTATTATTT
The DNA here is from genome assembly GCA_947446585.1 of Chitinophagaceae bacterium. Taxonomy (GTDB): domain Bacteria; phylum Bacteroidota; class Bacteroidia; order Chitinophagales; family Chitinophagaceae; genus Ferruginibacter. The sequence continues at coordinate 372 of CANFGZ010000130.1, forward strand.
AAGTTGAATAAAAAATTTAAAAGTAAAAAAATAAGGTTTGTAATTGAATCAACATCAATTTTGAATTTCAAAAAACACAACGCACCTTTCAATACTTTGCTCAGAATCAAGCGATTTATTGAAACCTCATCACTCAACCTTTTGAACAAATGGAACCTATCAAATTTTTAGAACTAAAATGTATCCAGTATCTAGTATATCCAGCCTATCCAGCCTATCCAGCCTATCCAGCAATATCCACATGAAACATCCCATCCACAAAATCCTGTTTGTCAAAGACGAGTAAATCTGTTGCCTTCTCTCCCACCCCAATAAACTTCACAGGTATTTTAAACTGATCGGCAATAGCCAACACAACACCTCCTTTTGCAGTTCCATCCAATTTGGTGATGGCTAACGCAGTAACATCAGTTGCGGCTGTAAAATGCTTAGCTTGTTCCAATGCGTTTTGACCAGTACTTCCATCCAATACCAACATCACTTCATGAGGCGCATCAGGAATAACTTTTTGTATCACTCTTTTGATTTTGGATAATTCTTCCATGAGGTGTGCTTTATTATGTAATCTTCCTGCTGTATCTATAAGAATGACATCCACATTTTTAGCCACTCCGCTGATTACGGTATCGTATGCTACTGAAGCAGGATCGCTACCCATTTCTTTTTTTACAATAGGAACATTGGTACGTTCACTCCAAATTGTGAGTTGATCTACAGCAGCAGCTCTAAAAGTATCGGCAGCTCCAAGCAAAACAGATTTGCCTGCCAACGAAAAATTATGAGCTAGTTTTCCAATTGTGGTGGTTTTTCCTACTCCATTTACCCCCACTACCAAAATAATATGGGGCTTGTGGCCGGAAGGTAATTCGTAATTTTGGTAATCTTTATCTTGTGGAGAGGCTACAAGAATATTCTGAATTTCTTCTTTAATAATATTATTTAAATCTTTTGTATTCAGATATTTATCTCTTGAAATCCTTTTTTCAATTTGCTCAATAATTTTTACCGTAGTAGCAATACCAACATCCGCACTTACCAAAGCATTTTCCACCTCATCGAGTACATCTGCATCAATGGTACTTTTTCCGGCTATTGCCTTAGCTATTTTTCCAAAGAAGCCTTCCTTGGTCTTTTGAAGACCCTGATCCAGTGATTCCTTTTGTTCTTTTTTACCAAACAACTTATCGAATAAGCCCATTGACATGATGAATTTAAAGATGATAAAAAGTTAACTCCCAAAAACAAATAAAGCCATTCTGAAAATACAGAACAGCTTTAACTATTTAAACAAACAAGTTATTTATTGACCTAAATAATCCTTAATCTTATCCTTATGTACCATTGCTTCTTTAAAAGTATAGGCACCTGATTTAGGGCTACGAATTGCACGAATTACTTTCGTCCAGTTTTTTGCTTCTGCTGCTGCTTTTTGGTCTTTTGTCTTGATCGCGGTTTTAGCTGCCTTTGCCATTGTTGTTATTTTATTGATTTACGATAATTGATAAATATTTCATTACCAATTTGTAATATCGATTAACTATTTAATTTCTTTATGTGATGTAACCTTTTTCAAAATGGGATTAAATTTTTTCAATTCCATACGTTCAGGTGTATTCTTTTTATTTTTGGTAGTGATATAACGGCTTGTACCTGCAAGACCACTGGTCTTATGCTCAGTACACTCCAAAATCACTTGAACCCTGTTTCCTTTCTTTGCCATTGTTTATTTATTTAACGCTTATTAAATTTTTTCTCCTGCAGCACGCAAATCTTTTACTACGCTATACAGTCCGTTTTTATTAATAGTTCTGATGGCTTCAGAAGAAACTTTCAAAGTAACCCACTTATCTTCTTCAGCCAAAAAATAACGCTTGGTTTGTAAATTGGGTAAAAACCTGCGCTTTGTTTTAATGTTTGAGTGAGAAACCTTGTTTCCAGTTATTGGTCTCTTACCTGTTATTTGACATACTCTAGCCATGATCCTTAATTTTGGACGGCAAAGGTAGGGATTTTACTTAATAAATAAAGTTTCATTTAAACTATTTTTGTAAAACAGAAGAAAAAATCAAATTTATTTATACTTTTTCGTCAATCTATCAACTTTTTTACTCATGGATAATCATGAAATTACGGCTCGATTTGATTCTGGCTTGTCTTTTATCTCAACTATCGATCAACATTCACTAATAATGGACTCTTCCGCCCCCCCAACAGAATCAATAGGCCCAAGTCCTAAAAAATTAATGCTTGCTGCCCTAGCGGGATGCACTGGCATTGACGTCGTATCCATTCTGGAAAAAATGAAAGTTAAATTCACCGACTTGAACATTAGTGTGAATGCAATACTTACGGAAGAACATCCCCAAATTTATAAAACGGTAGACATTGTATTTGATATAAAAATAAATGAAAACGACCAACCCAAAATGGAAAAAGCAGTCCTCTTATCCAAAGATAAATACTGCGGTGTCAGTGCAATGTTTAATGCTTTTGCTCAGCTAAATTGGACCATCAATTATTTGTAGTTCTTTTTGGGCTTAATAAAACCCTGACCATTTGTAATACTATTGCAAGAATGATGAAGCTCAACCCCAAATAAAAATGTTTGTTTAGCATTGCATGTTCCTTGAAAACAATAAAAGCAAGGATTATCCCGTAGACTGGCTCCAGATTATAAGTAAGATTCTGCGTAAATGCCGAAATCTTTTTTAATGATTTTAGTTGAAGATCAAATGCAATTACTGTGCAAAAAATACTCAACATTAAAAGCCACAACCAATCACTTGTCGAAGGCAAATAAAATAAGGGCTTAAAACGCATAAAATAAAAAGGCAAAAAACAAGTCAATAATAAAAATCCTCCTGTAAATTCAAAAAACACAAGTGTTTCAGGGGTAAATTTTTTCAGTAGTCGTTTATTATAAATAGGAAACATTGAACTTCCCAATGCTGAAATAACGCCAAAAATAATCCCGGTTTTGTATTGAGGATGAAAATCAAAAATGATATAAATTCCGAAAATAGCAATCAAACCTAACAATAACTCCACCACGACAATTTTTTTCCTGTGTATCAACGGATCCAATAATGATGAAAAAAAACCCGCTCCCGACATGCAAACCACCGCAACCGACGCATTCGCATACTTTACACTCCCATAAAAAGTAACCCAATGAATAGCCAGTATCAACCCTACCCTTGAAATACTGAAAAAATCAGCCCAATGTATTCCTTTCAACTCTTTTTTGTAAATACTAATCGCTCCAATAATTAACACCGACAACAATAACCGATACCATACTAATAGCCCTTCATTTAGTGTAATCAACTTACCCAGTATAGCTGTAAATCCAGCCAAGAAAACGGCAATATGTAATTGTAAAAAAGCTTTTTTCATTAATGTATAATTATCATTCCCTTCCTCACAATTATTCTTTTCAAATCTGAGATTTCATGGCAATTTCACTTTTTACTAAAATCAACAATTCACCCATTTTAAGATAAGCAAAGATATATGAGCTTTTAGATTCATCATGTTTCTGTATTACAAAAGAAAAATAAAGGGAGCGCTAAAACTTCAGTATGCATTATTCAATTTGAAAATATAGTCTATAAAAATGAAAACATTAAATAGTTGTTAAGGGCACTAAATAAAAATAAACATAAGTATATTTGTCGACTTATAATTTTACGCTTATGAATTTTAAAAGAATTAACAACATCACAGGATGGGCAATATGCATCATAGCCTGTGCCGTTTATTTAATGACAATGGAAGCCACCGGCAGTTTATGGGATTGCGGTGAATTTGCTTCAAGTGCTTATAAACTTCAAATTCCGCATCCGCCAGGAGCACCGTTGTTTGTACTTATTGGCAGATTGTTCATGATTCCTTTTGATCCACAGCATGCCGCTACAGGTATCAATACTATGAGTGCATTGGCCAGTGGTTTTACTATTTTATTTTTATTTTGGACGATTACCCATTTTGCCCGCAAGATTGTTTCGAAAAATCAAGATGAACTTACTGGTGCAAATATTTTCGCCATCATGTCTGCTGGAGTTATTGGAGCATTGGCTTATACTTTCTCTGATTCCTTTTGGTATAGCGCTGTTGAAGGTGAAGTTTATGCATTATCCTCTTTCTTTACCGCTGTTGTGTTCTGGGCTATGGTTAAATGGGAACAAGCTGTTACAGAAGAACAAGAGCAAGGCATTAAAGGGCATTTCACCAAAGCCGACAGATGGATTATTCTGATATTTTATCTAATGGGATTGTCTATTGGCGTTCACTTACTTAATTTACTTACTATACCTGCAATAGTTATTATTTATTATTATAAGCGTTACAACGCTACGCCTTGGGGTACTTTTTTTGCTTTTTTAATTGGCTGCGTTATTACAGGACTTGTTCAAAAAGCTGTGATTCAATGGAGCATTAAAGGAGCCGCAAACATGGATATTCTTTTTGTGAATAGCTTTGGATTGCCTTTTTTCATAGGCTTTGGATTCTTCTTTGTTATACTGGGTTTACTTATTTATTATGGATTAAAAATAGCCAGAAAAAAAGACTGGAACTTTTTAAAATTAGGACTTTGGAGCTTCGCCTTCATGCTTTTAGGCTATTCGACTTATTTCACTACTATGGTGAGAAGCAGTGCTGATCCAAGCGTAGATATGTTTAATGTTGATAATCCGGTTAGTTTGGTTGGCTATGTTAGCCGTGAACAATATGGCGACTGGCCTATTTTGAATGGACAGGATTTTACAGCTCAGATTCAGGAAGCCAAAACAACTGAAACTTATATTAAGTCTAACAACAAATACGAAAAGAACGGAAAAAAAGTTGAATACGTTTACGCAGATGCCGACAAACATTTCTTCCCTCGGATGTGGGATCAAAGCAACGATCAGGGTCATGCAGACTATTACGCAAGCTGGGCTGGCATTGGAAAAAATCAGGATGGCAGCTATGAAAGGCCTCCTACTATGGCTGAAAATATCGGCTTCTTTTTCGACTATCAGATCAACTGGATGTACTGGCGTTACTTTATGTGGAATTTCGCAGGTAAGCAGAACGATATTCAAGGCGTAAACATGAGCAATGCTAGAGATGGCAATTGGAAAACCGGCATAGGCTTTTACGATAAAATGAGATTGGGAGACCAAAACACCCTTCCAGATGCCCTGAAAAATAATAAAGCCAACAACAGTCTTTACATGTTGCCATTCATTTTAGGAATTCTTGGAATTTTATACCAAATCAAAAAAGACAAAAAAGATGCATTAATTGTAACCTTGTTGTTTTTCTTCACCGGCTTTGCTATTTGCTTCTATCTTAATCAGGCCGGAAACCAGCCTCGTGAGCGTGACTATGCTTATGTAGGATCTTTTTATGCTTTTGCCATCTGGATTGGAATTGGTGTGCTTTATATAAAAGACCTTATTTTAGGCCTAATAAAAAATCAACAACTGGCAGGTGTAGCCGCTGGTTTAGTTTGCTTATTAGCAGTACCTGTTTTAATGGCAAGCCAGGAATGGGATGATCATGACAGGAGCCAAAAAACAATGGCCAGAGATCTTGCCAGAGATTACCTGGAAAGCTGTGCCCCAAATGCTATACTTATCTCTTTTGGCGATAACGATACTTACCCACTTTGGTATGCTCAGGAAGTAGAAGGAATCAGAAATGACGTTAGAGTAATTAATAGCAGCTTATTGGGAACCGACTGGTATATCAATGAACTCCGTTATAAAGTAAACAATAGCGACCCTATTGATCCAATCTGGACTCCTGCTCAAATAGAAGGATCAAACAGAGATGTTGTGAGATTTAATCCCACTGGAAGTGTTGATAATAACAAATTCATGGATTTGTATACCATGATGAAAGACTATGCCGGCTCCGACGATCCTTCAAAAGGTGCTGTAATAAATGATGGAGACATGATCAATACATTCCCATCGCAAAATGTATCGGTTCCCGTTGATGCTGCTTTTGTAAAACAAAATGGCACCGTTAATGCAAACGATGCCATTGTTGATACCTTAAGATTCAAAATTGATAAAAATTATCTCTATAAAAATGATGCAGCAATATTAAACATCATTGCTGCTAACAAATGGAAGCGCCCAATTTATTTCACATCTCCTTACGATGAATTAGGCTTTCAGAAATATTTACGCCAAGATGGAATGACGTACCGTTTGGTTCCCATAGAAAATGGCGGAGTAAATCAGGATTGGGTTATGGATAAAATGATGAACAAATATGCTTCCGGAAGTGCAGAAAAAAAATCAGTTTATTATGATGAGGAAAATCGTCGTCATTTAAACAGCATCCGATTAGCTTATGCTCAGGCAGCTGGTGCGCTTGCTGATGCAGGAAGAAAAGATGATGCTAAAAAATTGCTGAATAAATG
>CANFGZ010000131.1 GCA_947446585.1 Chitinophagaceae bacterium
AAGTAGAAGTATTAACTCCTGATCAATACATGGGTGATGTAACGGGCGATCTTAACCGTCGTCGTGGAATGTTGGAAGGAATGGACAGCAGACATGGTGTTCAGGTTATCAAAGCAAAAGTGCCTTTGAGTGAAATGTTTGGATATGTAACTCAATTGCGTTCTTTGTCAAGTGGCCGTGCTACTTCAACTATGGAATTTAGTCATTATTCACCTGCACCAACTAACGTTGCAGAAGAAGTAATTGCTAAATCAAAAGGTAAATTGAAAGTGGAAGATTAATCAATCTTGATTATAATTATTAAAATGTCCCGCTCTTTATTGAACGGGACATTTTAATTTTTGAGAGCCTCGCCCCTGGCCCTTATATTGAAGGCATAGGGGAAAATAAAAAACAAAAAAACGTAATTTATTTTTTTATAAATGAAACAATTTGTGCCACTAATTCTGTTGAAATTGGCAAGTCAGCATTACCATAACTTTTTATATTTTCATTTTTATCTTCGGGTACAATTTTTAAGATATGATTCATTCCTTTTACTACAATAATTTCAGCATGTTTATTTGATTTTTTTAAAAGTGCTGCATCATCAACAGATACCTGAATATCGTTGTCGCCTTGAGCAATTAAAACAGGAATTTTCAATTTGGCGATTTCGAATTGAGGGTCATACTTAAACCAGCTAATCATGTAAGGCTGAACACTTGGTCTGAATAAAGAGAAAAGCATCGGATTAACTTTTTTAACTTCAAATCCCTGGGCTAAGCTGTCTAATATTGGAAAACTAGCGTCTTTCACCATTTGAGGCTGAGTTTCCAATTGTTCTTTTATTAGTATATCAGCCCGTTTTCCAGCACCAGAAATTGAAATATATTTATCGGCATTTCCATGAGCGGCAATCATTCCAATTAAGGAGCCTTCACTGTGTCCGGCAATAATGATTGAATTAAATCGTTTGTCGTTTTTTAATAAAGAAATCCATTCTAATACATCAGAAACATAATTATCAAATCGCAAATCAGCTTCACTGCTCATTGCTTTTGAACTGGCGGCGATTCCTCTTTTATCAAAACGTAATGATGCAATACCTGAGTTGGCGAGACTACTGGCTAGTTGTTGCAGACTATTATTTTTACCTTTTATTATTGCTGAATTACCATCTCTGTCTGTTGGGCCCGAACCCGAAATGATAATCACAACCGGACAATTAAAATGATCAGGTAATTGCAATGTCCCAAAAATATCACCAGTCGAAGTATGTAAGATGATTGGCTCTTCAATTGAAGTAGTATCTGCAGTATTGGCTTTTGAAAATAAAGTGACAGAAATGGCCAGACAAACAAAAATAAATTTCTTCATAACAAATTAAATTTAGTTAAAGGTAAATCAAATCCACAATGATTTTTTAACAGTATCATTTCAGGAAAAAAATCATTAAGGTTAAGTTATTTTCACATGGTAACTTAAGCAGTCATTTTCAATTTTGTATAAATAAATTATCAATTGAAAAAAGAAGAACTAATTGTAATCGACATAGAAACAGCATCAGCATTTTCTGATTTTGATTCCATGGATTTTCAATGGCAGGAATTATGGGTAGAGAAAAATAAAAGACAATTCATAGACATTGGTGATGCTTCAAGTTTCTATCAGCAAAGGGCAGGAGTAATGGCAGAATTCGGTAAAATTATTTGCATTTGTATCGGATATTTTATCAGTGAGGCCGATGAAAAAATGACAACAAAATTATATTTTGGCCATGATGAAAAATCATTGCTAAACGATTTCTTATTGTTATTAAAAAAACTCCAAAAAAAGAAAATTGTTTTTGCCGGGCATAATATCAGAGAATTTGATTTGCCATTTATTTGTCGGAGATTATTGATTAACAAAATAATTATTCCTGAATTTCTGAATATACAAAACACAAAGCCCTGGGATAATATCATGTTAGATACCTTTCAATACTGGCGTTTCGGAGATTATAAAAATTACACCTCACTAAAACTGCTTGCAAAAGTTTTGGATATACCTTCTTCTAAAGACGATATAGATGGAAGCATGGTGGGCGCGTTATATTGGGAATCTGATGTAATTCAGCAAGAAAGAAATATGATGAAGATTGCTGAATACTGTCAAAAAGATGTGGAAGCATCTGTTGCCATATTATTCAGGTTGTTGAATGTAAACTAAAGTGTAAAATCTTTTTTTGCATTAGCATCAGGATTGAAAACTTCCTGAAGGATGCTGGCTAATCTGATACCGGCAACAACTAATTGCTTTTTAATAATAATGATGTTTTTATCAATGTAATTTTTATCCAGGAAATTATTTTCAAAACTATATACGCTTTCTAAATTAGACCTGGACTGATACATCCATTTTAAAACATTAATTTTCTTAATCTCTGCAATTTCATCACCTGGCATTGAAGTATATAAATTCATACAGGTATCTAAGTTGATTCTTTTGTATTCTAAAATTTGTGTATCCCAAATACTATGAAGATTTCCCGAAACAAAAGGAGAATTTACCATAATTGTATTTCCTCCTTTGTCAATAGTGTAGCCTGTATGTAAAGGCTGATGCAAATCACCAACCAAATGAAATATAAGTAGTATGCGATTCTTGATATCTTTTTTTGACATGCCGGTTTCTTTTGCATTTCGCAATTCAATTATTGCAGAGTTTAAAACAGATAATGCATTTCTTTCGGCGGAAGGAACATATTTCTGGCCTTTATCAATATCTACATAATGCCAGGTTCTCATAAAATTGTAATAGCTGTTCCCTCTTTGTTCATCCATCCAATTTGCAGCCTCTTCAATTGTTATATTTCCAAGATATTGCTTCACGATTTTCTGAGTAGAATCATCAAGAATTCGAAAGGCAATTTCTGCAACTAACTCGTGACCGGTTTTACCCCATGCAAATGAATTTTCAACTTTTCCAATTAGCAGGGTAAACATTAAAATAATGACGTGCGCACTTTTCATTTAGATTTTTTTTTCAAAGCTACAAATAAACAGTCTGTAATTCACATATCTACTATATTAATATGTTTAAACGGTCAAAAAAAAGGTTTTGAGTAGAATAAATACATTAAATTGCACTTTCTTAATTTTTATGCAGATGACTAAATACTTATCAAGCCTCACTGGATTTGTTATTGCGCTCATTTTTTCTTTACCTTCTTATGCTCAAGAAAAGACAACAACTCAGCCATTAACATCTCAGGCCATCGATACTACAATAACGGATGATGGAAAAGATAACCTACTCGACAATATTCCCATTGTATCATTAGACGAAAATGATGATCAGGATGGAAGTGCACAAAACATTTCAGGACAATTAAATCTTGGAAGAAATCCTTTTGTGAATGCCGCTTTATTCAATTTCAGCGTAGTTCGTTTTCGCATAAGAGGTTATGATGCAGATTTATTCAGTACTTCAATGAATGGAGTTTCTATGGAAAATCTCGATAACGGGTTTACACCTTATGGAGTTTGGGGTGGATTGAATGATGTTTTGCACAACAGATTGAATGTACACGGTCTTCAGTCTGGTAAATTTTCATTTGGTTCAATTGGCGGAGCAATTAATTTGGATACCAGAGCTTCTAAGCAATGGAAACAAACCAAAATCAGTCATTCTGTTTCTAATAGAAATTATGTTCATCGCTTTAGTATTACAAAATCAACAGGAATGACCAGCAAGGGTTGGGCATTCAGCTTTTCAGGATCTCGCCGTTGGGCTGAAGAAGGATTTACAGATGGAACTTTTTATGATGGTTGGTCGGGTTATGTAGGAATAGATAAGCAAATCAACCCAAGACATTTATTGTCATTTGTAGCTTTTGCTACACCAACTGAAAATGGCAGACAAGGGTCGTCAGTTCAGGAAATGAATAATATAGCAGGGACTAATTTTTACAATCCATATTGGGGATATCAAAATGGCGTAAAAAGAAATTCAAGTGTAGGGAAAACTTTCCAGCCTATGGGAATACTTACCCACGAGTGGAAAGTAAATGACAAAACAACACTTACTACAGCTGCATCTTATATGTTTGGAGACAGAAGTACAACAGGCCTTGATTGGTACAATGCTCCTGATCCAAGACCAGACTATTATCGTTATTTACCCAGCTATCAGGATGACCCTGCAATCAGACAACAGGTTTATGATGAATTGAAGAATGATATCAACAAAAGACAAATCAATTGGGATGCTCTTTATGGAGCCAATAAGGGAAATTTCGAAACCATTCAAGATGTTAATGGAATTGCTGGAAATTCATATTCTGGAAGACGCTCTTTATATATAGTTGAAGAAAGAGTAACCCATACCAACAAAATGAATTTCAATACTACACTAAATGCCACTATTAATAAACATATTGATCTTACTGCAGGATTGAGCTATGAAAATCAGAAAAATCATTATTTTAAAAGAGTGAATGATTTACTGGGTGGGGAATTTTATGTTGATTTAAATCAATTTGCAGAAAGAGATTTTCCAACCAATCCACTTGCTGGTCAAAATGATGCCAATACCCCTAATAGAATTTTGAAAGTTGGTGATGAATTCGGATATAACTATGTTATTAATATTCAAAAAGCCACAGGATGGGTTCAGGCAAATGTGAAGTTAAAAGCAGTGGATTTTTTTGTAGGGGCTGAAAATTCTTATACTAATTTCTCCAGAACAGGAAATGTAAAAACAGGAATATTTCTTGATAACTCTTACGGAAAATCTGCAGAACATCAGTTCTATAATTATGCAGCAAAAGCAGGATTATCGTATAAGCTAGCAAAAATGAATTATTTATTCATGAATGCAAGGTATGAAACCAGAGCGCCATTTTTTGATAATGCTTACATAGCTCCAAGAACAAGAGATTTTGTACAGGATGATCTTCGCAGTGAACATATCAGTTCATTAGAAGCGGGTTATGCATTAATTTCCCCAACGGTTAAGTTTAGAGCAACCGCATACTATACCCAATTTGATCATCAGTCTAATGTGCTTACTTTTTACAACGACCAATTGAGATCTGTGGTTAACTATGCATTGAGTAATATTGGCAAACAACACAAAGGAGTTGAATTAGGTGCCGAAGTAATTCTTTACAAAGGATTGACACTGACTTCTGCAGCAGGAATTGGTGAATTCAGATACGATACCAGACAATTGGCAACAGTAACTTCAGATAACAGCTCTTCAGTATTGGCAAAGGATCAGGTAATTTTTTCAAAAAATTATTTTGTACCTACACCTCAGCAAGCCTATAATGTTGGATTAAACTATCGTTCCCCAAAATATTGGTACGTAAATCTTAATTACAACTACTTTGACCAGATGTGGCTCGATTTTAATCCAGTGAGAAGAACGGAAGCTGCAGTTAATGGCGTTGAAGAGAATTCGGCATTGTGGCATCAGATTTTAGATCAAACAAAATTAAATCCACAACATACACTCGACTTATTTGCAGGATACTCATGGCTCATGAACAAAAGATTTCCATCTATGGGAAAAAGAACTTTCCTGATTTTTAATGTTGGTGTAAATAACATACTGAACAATACTGATATCGTTTCAGGAGGTTATGAGCAACTAAGATTTGATTTCGCTGAAAAAAATGCCGACAAATTTCCAGCAAAAAGATTTTATGCATTCGGAACAAATTATCAAGTAAGTGTAGCATTAAGATTCTAATAAATTGAAAACTATAAATAAACTTTTTAAAATAAACAACATGAACAAAATCAAACAATTGTTTTCAGCGGTTATTATGATTGCAGCAATTGGCACATTCAGTGCTTGTAAAAAAACTTTTGATGCACCTCCCGGACCTGGAGATGTTAATCTAGTTGCTAATACCAGCATACAAAGTCTAAAAACTTATCACACCATTCCTGGCGTTTTTGATTTAATAACAGAAGATGTTATCATTTCTGGTATTGTAGTTGCCAATGATGAAAGTGGTAATATTTACAAACAACTTTATATTCAAGATACCACTGGCGCCATTCAATTAATGGTTGATGGATATAGTTTGTATGCAAGCTATCCTGTGGGAAGAAGAGTGTATATTAAATGTAAAGGGTTGACTTTGTCTGACTACAACGGGAATTTAGAATTAGGGTACAAGGCCGTTATTGATGGATTGCCATCAATGCAAGGTATTCCAGGAGGCTTAGTAAATAATTTTTTAATTGGAGGTTCACTTAACAATCCGGTTCAGCCTATCACCGTTACTGTTTCTCAGTTAGGTACTGCATTGAATGATAAATACATTAACTCGCTAATTAATATTGAAGGATATGAATTCGCAAACTCAGATACGTCTAAAACTTATGGAGATACGTCAGCCTACAAAAGCACGGTAAATAGATATGTTAACTTGGGTTGCGGAAGTAATATTAATACGGTTGTTCGTACCAGTGGTTATGCAAATTTTGCAGGAACACATTTGCCAAAAGGAAACGGAAGTATAACTGCTATTTATACCATTTATAAATCAGGAAATACGGCAACTAAGCAATTGATTTTACGTGATCCGAATGACGTTAGACTAGACAGTCCTCGTTGCGGTGGAAATCCTATTCCACCTAATCCAGGGGGAAGAGTAACTATTGCTTCAGTACGTGCATTGTACACCGGAGCTAATATTAAACTTACGAGTTCGGCTTCAATTGCTGGAATAGTAACTTCTGATGCAGTTAATAAAAATATTTCTGCAGGTTCATTCATTATTCAGGATGCTAGTGGTGCC
>CANFGZ010000132.1 GCA_947446585.1 Chitinophagaceae bacterium
TCGGGAAAATCCGCAATCCAGCTGCCTCTGAAAAAGCTAACTTGCGATTTTGACATTTCTTCAAGCAACAAACTTTTTTGTACCACTTCCACAGAAATATTAAATCCAATTTGCTTTAGTTCATTTACAAGGTAAGAACCGAGATTAGCATAATTAGGAACTGTTATTAATTTTATTTCGGGCATTGGATGGTCTTTGTCAAACCCGGCTTCCATGATAAGTTGTTTTGCTTTTGCCGGATTGAACTCATATCCTTTTAAAAGCAAACTATCATAAGAAGGCATGCCAATAGGAATAAAACCACTGTTTGCAGGATACCCAATTGAATTACGTAAATAAAAAATCATTTTATTTCTGTCGATGCCATAATTAATTGCTTTTCTGATTTTTTTAATTCGCAATGGAGAATTTTTTATTATTGGATTGGTTGTATCTGCTAAGATTCCAAGATATTCGGTATTCAAATATGGATGTTTGGTTAAAGTTATTTTCCCATTCCATTTATCTTTTAAAGCGCCTTTCCTTGTAAGTATTTCATTTTTGAAGGAAGGGTCTAGGTCGTTAATGAAGTCGATTTTGTTTTGCTGAAATGCCAGAAATTCAGAAGTTTTACTTTCTAAGAAACTAATCTTAATACCATCTAAATAGGGTAATCTCTTTCCATTATCGTCGAATTCAAAATAAGAAGGATTTTTTTTCAAAATCAAAGCTTGGTCTTCTTCCCAGGCTACAAAACAAAAAGGCCCGGTTCCTACCGGATGTTTTCTGAAATCATTGCCATAATGTTCAACAGCTTCTCTGGCTAAGATGGAACAATATGGCATACTTAAAATTCCGAGTATCGGACTGAAAGGTTGTAATAATTGCAATTGAAAAACAGAATCGTTTATGGCAACAAATGGATGGATTGAATCAATATTGTTATTGAATATCCATGCACCTGGGCTCGCAACAGATTTATTAATAATCCGGCTCAAACTATAAACTACATCGGATGCAACTAATTTTCTGCCGATGCCTTTTTTAAAAACCGGATCATTGTGAAAAAAAACATCTGATCTTAATTCAAAAGTTATTGTTTTTTTGTCTGCCGAAAAACTCCAGCTTTTGGCGATTGAAGGAGAAATTTTCATGTCTTGATTAATCTGCACCAATGTATTATAGAGCTGATGAATGGGCCACATTATAGATTGATTCTTTGCGAAAGCCGGATCTAAGCTCGCTATTCCAGTGGATTCATTATATCTGAAGATTTTCTTTTGAGATTCCCTATCATTGCTGCAGGAAATAAATATCAAACTAAAACAAAATAATACAACAGAAATGATTTGATTTACTTTCATAAGATTTCAATAGGGCATAAATGTAAATCATCCCTTCCAATTTCTGTGATTCCAGATTGATGAAATAATTTGTCCTTAATACCCTATTATTAATTGTTTATCTGATATTTTTGTTGGTATGAACATAGCATTCAATTTTAAAAAATTATGGTTAATGCTGTTAATGCTAAATGGATTTATTTCTTTTAGTCAATCCTATTCTCATCAGGATACATTAAGAGGCAGTATTGGCGCCGGAAGATTGAAATGGAATGTATTGCATTATGATATCACCGTAAAGCCTGATTTAACTAATAAAACTCTTGAGGGAATAAATAACATTACACTTGTAGACAGTGGCATTAATAAGATACAACTCGATTTGCAGGACCCCATGATCATTGATAGTATTATTTCTAAAAATCAATCTTTATCATTTAGCAGAGAAGGAAATGTGTATTGGGTTTATTTTAATTTTCAGGTTCAAAATATTATTAATACTCAACTAAAATTAACTGTTTATTTTCATGGCAAACCAAAAGTTGCAAAAAATGCACCCTGGGATGGCGGCTGGGTTTGGACACACGATAAACAAAACAATCCATGGGTAAGTGTGGCTTGTCAGGGCCTCGGAGCCAGTGTTTGGTTTCCTTGTAAAGATACTCAGTCGGATGAGCCTGATAATGGAGCCAGACTTAATATTATCGTACCCGACACTTTACAGGCAATTGGAAATGGAAGATTAACCGAAATTAAAAAAATGGACAATCATCTTTCCATGTATTGCTGGGAAGTAAAATCTCCTATCAATAATTATGACATCGTACCATACATTGGTAAGTATAATCATTTTTCAGAATTATATCAGGGATTAAATGGCCCTCTAGATATGGATTATTGGGTGCTTTCGTACAATTTAGAAAAAGCTAAAATTCATTTTGCAGATGCAGGTAAAATGCTCAAGGCTTTTGAATATTGGTTTGGCCCTTATCCTTTTTATGAAGATGGATATAAATTAGTGGATGCGCCTTATTTAGGCATGGAGCATCAAAGTGCGGTTGCTTATGGTAATGAATACCTGCAAGGATATATGGGAAGAGACCGTTCAAATACCGGCTGGGGACTGAAATGGGATTTTATCATCGTTCACGAAAGTGGTCATGAATGGTTTGGAAATAACATTACCACAAAAGATATTGCGGATATGTGGGTGCATGAAAGTTTTACCAATTACAGTGAAGTGTTATTTACTGAATATTATTATGGCAAAAATGCCGCGGATGAATATGTAGCAGGATTAAGAAACAACATTAGTAATGATGTGCCCATCATTGGCGTTTATAATGTAAACAAAGAAGGCAGTGGTGATATGTATGATAAAGGCGCAAACCTGATTCATACGATACGCCAAATTATAAAAGACGATAAAAAATTCAGAGATATTTTAATAGGACTGAATAAACAGTTTTATCATAAAACAGTAACCACATCAGAAATAGAATCTTATATCATTAAAAAATCTGGTTTTGATTTTTCTAAAATATTTGACCAGTATTTGCGTACAACCAATATTCCGGTGTTGGAATATTATTTCAGGAATAATCAACTTCATTACAGATTTACAAATACCGTTGAGGGTTTTCAAATGCCTATAAAATATACAATTGGAAATAATAAAAAAGTGAAGCAGATTATGGCTGGTAATAAATGGCAATTCAGAAATGAGTCGGGAAACCTTTCATTAAAAGATTTGAAAATAGATAAAAATATATTTATTAAAACTAAAGAAATCGCCATTCCTGTAGTTGGGGATTAATTATTTATTGTGCCGATGATTCGTCCCGCAGAAATAAATGTTTTGAGATAATAATCTTCATCCAAATTACTGATGGTTACGCCTTCTTTTGAACTTGCATGTACAAAATAGTTATTAGACAGATAAACACCAACATGACTAACACCTCCCCTTGTATTAAAAAAAACCAGATCGCCTTCTTTCATCTCCTCTTTGTTGATCTTGTAACAGCTTTGATATTGTTCGCTTGCCATTCGGGGTAATTGATTGCCGTAAACTTCTTTTTGTAACATTCCCGAAAATCCGCTGCAATCTATTCCAGATTTAGAACATCCTCCAAATCGGTATCGGGTAGCATACCAATTATCAATAAAATCGTAAAGTGCGGTGTTGTTTATTTTTTCAATTTCAACATTGAGTAACTGAGCATATTTAAATTGAATAGATTTAAAATGCTCAATATCAACATTTGAAGGTTCATCCGATAATTCTGGATTTGATTTTTTTCTTAAATTCCAGTTTTCATCCAAAATGGTTGTTCTTGAATTTACATTTCTGTTTAATTCAATACCTTCAATAAATCGAGGTTGTTTGTTTTTATGAGAAGTTTGAGCCTTTACGATTATAGTAAAGCCGAGTAAAAAAAAAGTAAAAAATATAAAAGATTTGAAAAAATTCAATTTTTCAGATTTTCTTGTTTGATGAATTGCTAATCTTTCTAAAAAGAAGCAGGTAAACGTATTCCTTATCAGGATTTTTAAACCACAAAAGTAATTTATTTAATACGAAAACCGTTGATTTGTCCTTTACTATTTCAATGTTCAATAATTTGTTGTAATGTGGAAAAAACAAATGACTTTTCAATGCCAAACCTTACGATATTTGTTGTTCGGTTATTTTTTATTTCAATGTTTATAAGCCAATTTTAATGTATTTGATTAGCTGAGACTATTGAATGATAAGCCGAAATTCCTTTATGAAATTCAGTCATTTACACGTACATACACAATACTCTTTACTTGATGGAGCGGCTTCTATCAAAGGGTTATACAAAAAAGCGATAAGCGATGGGATGCCAGCTTTGGCTATCAGTGATCATGGCAATATGTTTGGGGCCTTTGAATTTGTAAAAGAAGCCTATAATAATCTTGATGAAAATGGTAAACCTAAAATAAAACCAATTGTAGGCTGCGAGTTTTATATTACTCATGATCGAACCCGAAAGACATTTAGCAAGGATGAAAAAGATCCGCGACATCATCAGATTTTATTAGCGAAAAATGATATTGGGTACAAGAATCTCGTTAAACTGACTTCACTTGGATACATTGAAGGGATGTATTCAAAGTATCCAAGAATCGATAAACAGCTTATTCATAAGTATCATGAAGGTTTGATTGCAACAACATGCTGCTTGGGCGCCTTGGTACCTCAGGCCATTTTAAAACAGGGAGAAGAAGAAGGGGAAAATGAATTCAAATGGTGGTTGAATATTTTTCAGGAAGATTATTATGTAGAAATTCAGCGTCATGGTATGGCTGAGCAGGACAAGGTTAATGAAGTATTGTTGCGTTTTGCCAAAAAATATAATGTAAAAGTTATTGCCAGCAATGATAGTCACTATGTCAATCAAAGTGATTTCAATGCACATGATATTTTGCTTTGCATCAATACCGGTGAAAAACAAAGCACTCCTGCCCTTCGCGAATTTAATGATGACGATATATCTGCCAAGAATAAACGCTTTGCATTTCCCAATGATCAGTTTTATTTTAAAACAACGGAGGAAATGAGCAAGGTGTTTCAAGATATCCCTGAAGCCATTGATAATACTAATGAGATTGTAGATAAAATTGAATTGTTAGATTTGAAGAAAGATATTCTTCTACCTCATTTTGTAGTTCCTGCAAATTTCAAAACACAGGATGATTATTTAGCCAGCATTACATGGGCCGGAGCAAAAGAACGATATAAGATTCTTACTCCTGAAGCCGAAGAACGCATTCAATTCGAATTAGGGGTTATTCTAAAAATGGGTTTCGCGGGTTATTTTCTTATTGTAAGCGATTTTATTAGAGCAGGAAGAGAACTGGGTGTATTTGTTGGACCTGGCCGTGGTTCTGCAGCAGGTAGTGTGGTAGCTTATTGTATTGGAATTACTAATATCGATCCCATAAAGTATAATTTACTTTTCGAGCGTTTCTTAAATCCTGAGCGTAAGTCAATGCCCGATATAGACACTGATTTTGATGATGAGGGCAGACAGAAAGTAATCGATTATGTAGTTCAGAAATATGGGAAGAATCAAGTGGCTCAGATTATTACTTATGGAACAATGGCGGCAAAAAGCAGTATTGCCGATGTAGCCAGAGTTATGGATTTGCCTTTAGCAGAAAGCAGATTGATCACAAAGCTGGTGCCAGAAAAACCGGGGATTACTTTAAAAAGATTACTGAAAGCGCCATTCACCACCAAAGAAGCAAAGGACGGAGAAAAATCATTGGAAGAAAAAGAACAGCTGGGTTCAGAGGATTTTGAATCCGTAAAAAAACTTCGTGAGATTTATAATGGAAATGATCTTCAATCTAAAATACTTCATGAAGCAGAAGTGTTGGAAGGATCAGTCAGAAACACAGGAATTCATGCTGCAGGAATTATCATTGCTCCGAAAGACCTTACAGACCTTATACCTGTGGCTACTTCAAAAGAATCTGAATTGTGGCTCACTCAAATTGAGGGAAATACCATTGAAGAAGCCGGCGTTATTAAAATGGACTTTCTTGGACTTAAAACTTTAAGTATTCTAAAAACGGCATTATCGCTCATCAAGCAAAATCATGGCGTAACCATTGATATTGATAATATTCCGCTGGATGATGAAAAAACATATCGGTTGTATCAGTTGGGTGATACCAATGCCACATTTCAGTTTGAAAGTGCAGGGATGCAAAAATATCTTCGCGAATTAAAGCCGGATAAATTTGATGATTTAATTGCCATGAATGCTTTGTATCGTCCCGGACCGATGGCCTATATCCCTCAATTTATTTCGAGAAAGCATGGCAGGGAAATTGTAACATATGATTTGCCCGATATGCAGGGATATCTTGAAGAAACTTACGGCATTACTGTTTATCAGGAACAGGTAATGCTGCTTTCACAGAAGCTTGCCAATTTTAGCAAAGGCGATGCGGATGTGTTGAGAAAAGCAATGGGTAAGAAACAAATCAGTACCCTGAATAAAATGAAAGTGCAATTTATTGAAGGCTCTACCGCCAATGGTCATCCTAAAGATAAGTTGGAAAAAATCTGGACAGACTGGGAAGCTTTCGCACAATATGCATTCAATAAATCGCATTCCACCTGCTATGCTTTTGTAGCTTATCAAACAGCATATTTAAAAGCGCATTATCCCAGCGAATATATGGCTGCGGTGTTGAATCATGCCGGAAGTATTGAGAAAATTACGTTCTTCATGGAAGAGTGTAAAAGAATGGAATTGAAAGTACTGGGACCAGACATCAATGAATCTCAAAATGGTTTTGCTGTAAATGCAAAAGGTGAAATAAGATTTGGTTTCAGCGGATTAAAAGGCGTTGGTGAAGCTGCTATTGAAAATATCATTGAAGAACGAAATAAGCAAGGCCATTTCAACA
>CANFGZ010000133.1 GCA_947446585.1 Chitinophagaceae bacterium
ATTTAATGTTGATTTAAATTTCCCATCAGTCATAAAAATATCCTTAACCCATGATGTTTTATCATTAAATAATGTAGTTAATATTTCGTCTGTAAAATAAGGATTGCAAAATCTTGATTCATCAAATGAAATACCAGCATTTATAAAATCATTTTTTGTCACTGAAATGACAGGCACAAAGATGCCCATTATTCCTTCAACAGCATGCATAGGTACACTCCAGATTCTGAAAAAACCTAACACATGATCAATGCGGGTAGCGTCGAAATAATAACTCATGTGCTTTAACCGTAAACGCCACCAATTATAATCAGTACGCTTCATCGCATCCCAGTCATAAGTAGGAAAACTCCAATTCTGCCCTTTTTTTGCAAATGCATCAGGCGGCGCTCCAGCCTGCATCTCCATATGAAAAAGAAAAGGATTCATCCAAGTATCAACACTGTACCTTCCCACTCCAATTGGCAAATCCCCTTTAATAATTATCCCTAATTGATGAGCATGTTCAACAGCTTCAGTTAATTGCAAATGAAGATAATATTGAGTAAAATAATGAAAAGCGATTTCATTAAAATGTCCGGAATTTTCATCAACCAGTTTCAACAATAATTTTTCATCGTAAATTTTATATTCGTTCCAATGATTAAAATCTGCTGTTTGAAATTTATCCCTTAAAAAACAAAAGGCTGCATAAGGCATCAACCAATTTTTGTTCTCATTAAAGAAAAGCAAAAAAGCTTTTTCTTTCTGAAACGCATAAATGTTGTTATCAAAAATCATTTTTAACGTATCCAACTTTAACTTAAGCACTGACTCGTAATTCAACACAGGCTCCTGATTAAGTTTTTCTGCCTGCTCAAATACTTTTTCTGGCATGGCCAATTTATTATCAATGGCAATTTTCGGAATATCCAAAAAAATTGGATGTAACGCAAATGCAGAAATAGCCGAATATGGATAAGAGTCAGCTATTGTAAACGTTGCGGTAGTATCATTTATGGGCAAAAGCTGAATCATCTTAATTCCAGCGGCAAACGACCAATCTGCTAGCTTATTCATATCAGAAAAATCTCCAACACCCCAACTGTGTCTAGTTTTCAACGCCGACAACTGAACATTCACTCCCGTTCCTTTCCATGCAAAATTTCTAAAATCAGCAAATTGATTTAAAACCAACAACTTCCCTTTTTCTGATTTGATGGCCAAAATTCGATTATGTGTATCTTCGAAATGCACCACTTTATTTTGTACAAAATCGTAGATAGCATATTTGTATTCGATAGGAAATACCGCATTGGTAAGATCCAGTTTAACGGACCATACATTATTTTCATTCGAAAGAAAAACAGGGTTATTAATATCCCAATTATTAAATTCTTTGGATGACCCCAATAAGCAAACTGCTTTGTTAGTTAACAGTTGTGTAGTATGTACTGAAAAATTATGTGTAGGATTTTTACATACCGTTGCTTTGATTGATACTGGCTGATTGATTAATACTTTAGTAAATGCCCGGCTCTTAAAAACTATTTTTTCGATAGGTAAATATTGCCAATCATCATAAACCATTATATCTTGTTCATCAGTATCGAAAGTTACAAACCTATTTAACCAATTATCAATAACGTCCTCTTTTCCGCTTTCCTTTAAAACATAATGATAAAAAAAATGGCGACCAATATTTGAGTTATTAAACTCATGTGCAACATACCAAAAGTCTTCGTTGTAATATTGTAAATCAAGAAATTTAATCCCATTTTTACCTGAATCCAAATCTTCATGAAAAGCAATGGAAAGCGACTGACCAAAAAAAGTCCTGAATTTTAAATAAAAATGACAAACCATTTACACCCAAATCGTTTAATGAGCAATTTAAACATATTTAGAGGAACAAGTCACCAATATTATAGTTTGTTTAAATTTAAGCCACAAAAATTTCTGCTATTTTAGATTCTGCCCTATATTTGCTGAAATATAATTTAGCTATGGAAAAAAAGAAGAAATCTACCGGAATTTATTGGCTGTTATTTTTAGTTTCAATTGCCGGATTTTACGGAGTATATAAAATTGGTGGTGGATATTGCTCTATGGTACTTCCATTTAATGTTACTTTTTTTGCTTTAGCCATGGATTTAACTTAAAAGCATATCCCTTTTAAATAGTATTATAAAGAGCCCTGAGAATTCGGGGCTTTTTATTTGCAAGAAAATGTCCCGTTCTTAAATAACTGATCACAAAAAAATCCTGTCCAAATTAATGAACAGGATTTGTATTTAATTGCTTGTTATGTTAGCCAAGAAGGCAACAAGGCCTAAGAAACACGAACCGAGAATGTTTAAAGTTTAATGCTTTTTGTGTATTTTTTTGTTTTTGGCCACATGTTATACGCTTAAATACTCATCCCCCGTTTGGTAAGAGAATTTCTCTTAGGGCATTTCATGTTGTTTAAACCATTACCCAAATCTTAAACATTGAAACCACTAAACCTTTAAAGCCCCTACTTCACCTCCTCAAACTCCGCATCAGTTACATTTTCGGAACCTGAATCTGCAGCATGTGCTTGTCCGTTACCCGCATCGCCAGGCTGTGCGCCGGCTTCCTGTGTGGCTTTGTACATTTCTTCACTTGCTGCGGTCCAAGCTGCATTCATCTCTTCTAAAGAGGAATCAATGGCTGCTACATCCTGAGTTTTATGTGCTTCTTTCAATTTAGTAAGCGCTGCTTCTATTGGTGTTTTTTTATCCGCAGAAATTTTTTCGCCGTATTCTTTCAACTGCTTTTCTGTTTGGAATATCAAGCTATCAGCCTGATTGATTTTATCCACTTTCTCACGTTCTGCTTTATCCGAAGCTTCATTAGCTTTTGCTTCATTCTTCATTTTTTCAATTTCCTCTTTGCTTAAACCGCTTCCAGATTCGATACGAATTTTCTGTTCTTTGCCTGTTCCTTTATCTTTTGCGCTTACCTGTAAAATGCCGTTTGCATCAATATCAAAAGTTACTTCTACTTGAGGTACACCTCTTGGAGCCGGTGGAATTCCATCAAGATTAAACATACCTAAACTCTTATTCTGGTTAGACATAGGACGTTCGCCTTGCAATACATGAATTTGAACTCCAGGCTGATTGTCGCTAGCGGTACTAAATGTTTCAGATTTTCTTGTAGGGATAGTAGTATTGCTTTCGATTAATCTTGTCATTACACCGCCCATAGTTTCAATACCCAAACTCAAAGGAGTAACGTCCAACAAAAGAACATCTTTGACTTCTCCGGTTAATACCGCGCCCTGAATACCGGCACCGATTGCTACGACTTCATCAGGATTAACTCCTTTGTTAGGTTTTTTACCAAAGAATTTTTCTACAATTTCTTGCACTTTAGGAATACGACTGCTGCCTCCTACCAAAATCACTTCGTCGATTTGTGAAGTGCTGATACCCGCATCTTTCAATGCCGCTTCGCAAGGCTTAAGACAACGCTCAAATAATTTATCAGCAAGTGCTTCAAATTTTGCACGAGTCAATTTTTTCACCAAATGCTTAGGAACACCATCAACAGCAGTTACATAAGGCAAATTGATTTCAGTTTCTGTAGAGGAAGACAATTCTACTTTTGCTTTCTCAGAAGCCTCTTTTAAACGCTGTAAAGCCATTGGGTCTTTGCGCAAATCAATAGCCTCCTCAGCTTTAAATTCATCTGCCAGCCAATCCATAATTACTTTATCAAAATCATCGCCACCTAAATGGGTGTCACCGTTGGTAGATTTTACTTCAAATACGCCATCCCCTAATTCAAGTACAGAAATATCAAAAGTTCCACCACCAAGATCAAACACCACAATCTTTTGATCTTTCCCTTTTTTGTCAAGACCATAAGCAAGAGCTGCGGCAGTAGGTTCGTTTACAATTCTTCTTACATTTAACCCGGCAATTTCTCCGGCTTCTTTTGTTGCCTGCCGTTGTGCATCGTTGAAATAAGCAGGAACAGTGATTACGGCTTCATTTACTTCATGTCCTAAATAATCTTCTGCAGTTTTTTTCATTTTCTGAAGAACCATTGCACTGATTTCCTGAGGCGTGTACATTCTTCCGTCAATATCGATACGAATGGTGTTGTTATCTCCTTTTACTATTTTGTAACTCCAATGTGAACTTTCTTCCGTAACCTCATCGTGTCTTCTGCCCATAAAACGCTTAACACTAGAGATGGTATTTTGTGGATTGGTAATTGCCTGACGCTTTGCAGGATCACCTACCTTACGTTCGCCATTTTTTAAAAAGGCTACTACTGAAGGGGTTGTACGTCTGCCTTCATCATTAGCAATTACAACAGGCTCATTCCCTTCCATTACTGAAACACAGCTATTGGTTGTGCCCAGATCAATTCCAATTATCTTTCCCATAATTTTAATTTTTTATTGTTTGATGGTAAGTAGTCAATCATTATGCCAATGACATTTTGATGAAAAAATGTCAGTACAAAACTCAGATAAACTGTCTCTCTCAGCGAAATGACATATCTAGATTCAAATAAAAAGCCTTAATGGCAAAAATAGAAACATGGAATGCCCTGTAGAGATAGCCTTTTACCGACCGAGAATGAGTATTCAAGGGCACTACATGTGGCAATAATGTAAAATAAAATACCCTGAATTATTGTATAATATCAACCCGAAGGGAATTAGATATTTAAAGATCCTTTTTCACTTTAAAAGTAAAATACTTCTGACTAAAATAACTAATGGCAATTACCAGAATAGTAGTAATCAGCTGGCTAAGAAAAGCAGGCTGGCCCATAAATTCTACCAGAAATTTAAGCATGAGGTAATTAAAAAACAGATTGAAAGCGAAAGATAGAAAATATCGAAAAAGCTGTATCCTTCCTTTAAGATTAGATCCTGTAAAAACGACATACTTGTTCAGCAAAAATCCCAGTAAAAATGAAATAATCCCGGAGAAAAACAAAGCGGCCATATGTGGCTTGAAAGCAAAAAAACCTAAATCAAAAACCACTCTATTAAAAATATAATGATAGCTGATATAATAATTAAACAGCCCCAGTAATGTATTTATACCACCGCAGGCCGCATATCGAAATGTTTCTATCGGCATTATCCTTTTGAAAGGAGGATAAAAAATATCTATAAAATTGGAAATATTATGTTTCATCTGACTTGAACAAAGCTATAAAAAATGCCTGCACCCAAAGGAAAGAATGATGTTTACCAGATTACATATCTGATACCCAAGCCGCCAAAACCACCATTGAATCCACTACCATTTTCTCCTCCAAAATCAAATGACGGCTGCCAGTCTATTGAGATATTTAATGGGGCATTTTTAAGTTTATAGTCAAGTCCCAAAATACCATCCAGCCCAAAATAACTTCTTCCTGAAAAATTTTGATTATCATAAAAAGACATGTGTATTCCAGGACCTACAAACCAATGCAAGCCATCCATTCCTATAATAGAATAATAATGCTCATAAAGTCCGGTAATTCTTGTGCCTTTCCAAAAATAGGCAATCCCTTCAATGACATTATCGTTTATGATTTTTTGTTTATAGGTTATTGCTCCGGGATAAAACCTCACCCCAATTGCAGAAGTATATTCCAAATTGTCTCTATGCTGCGCAATAACTTTAGCGTTAGAAATAATTGTAAAAAGCAAAGCCAGTAATCCTATTTTTTTCATCGCTTTAATTTTAATGGTGTAAAAAGTAAACTTTTTAATGCTACAGTTTAAGTATAAATTAATCATTTGTATAATTCTGCTTTCTGTTGCTTCACTCTTTCATCCTGAAGATATTCATCATAAGTCATGAGCTTATCAATCATTCCATTGGGCGTAATTTCAATGATTCGGTTCGCAACGGTTTGCATGAAATGATGATCATGAGTAGTAAGCAACACAATGCCAGAAAAACTTACCATACTATCGTTAAATGCAATTATACTTTCAAGGTCAAGATGATTTGTTGGCTCATCCAAACTCAATACATTGGGATTCTGAAGCATCATTTTACTGAGCATACATCTTACTTTTTCGCCCCCACTTAACACCGTTGTTTTCTTTAGAATTTCATCCCCACTGAACAACATTTTTCCTAAAAACCCACGAAGAAAATCTTCATCCACATCCTTAACTGTTGGGGGTACAAACTGACGTAGCCAATCCATTAAATTATAATTACTGCCTTCAAAATATTCGGCATTATCATTAGGCAAATACGCTTTGGTGATGGTTGTGCCCCATTCAAAAGTTCCTGAATCTGCCTGCATTTTCCCATTGATAACTTCAAGAAACGTAGTAACAGCGAGTGGATCACGGCTAAGAAAAGCTACTTTTTGATTTTTCTGAATATCAAAACTAATCTTGCTGAACAATTTCTTCCCATCAATAGATTTAGAAAGATTTTCTACTTTCAAAATTTCATTCCCCACTTCCCTTTCTTGTTTAAAAATAATACCTGGATATTTTCTGTTGGAAGGCTGAATATCTTCAATAACTAATTTCTCCAACGCTTTCTTACGACTGGTAGCTTGCTTACTTTTAGAAGCATTGGCACTAAAGCGGGCGATGAAATCAAGTAAATCTTTACGCTTATCTTCCATCTTTTTGTTCTTATCACTCATCTGACGTGCTGCCAGTTGAGAACTTTCGTACCAGAAAGAATAATTACCGGTGTATACTTTAATCTTGCTTCTGTCCACATCTGCTACGTGAGTACAAACAGAATC
>CANFGZ010000134.1 GCA_947446585.1 Chitinophagaceae bacterium
ATGTAAGGAGCAGAGAGCTGGGAAAGAAATTGGTTAATGGTCGTCAGGATTGGGACGGAAGAGTGAGGGACAGAATATTAAATCTAAAAGAAAATGAAATCGGATATCAGAAAATTATTTCTTTAAAAATGAATGGGGTTCCTCAGAAATTTAAATATCATGAAACTATACTTGAAGTAAATTTAACGACACCCATTTTGCCTAAAACTTCTGTAGTTTTTGATATGGAATTTGAAGCACAGATTCCTTTACAGGTAAGAAGAAGTGGCAGAGATAATCCGCAAACAGGTGTTCGTTACAGTATGAGTCAGTGGTATCCCAAGTTATGTGAATACGATTATGAAGGTTGGCATCCTACACCCTATGTGGCCAGGGAATTTTATGGAGTATGGGGCGATTTTGACGTCACTATAAATATTGACAAATCATATAAGCTTGGCGGAACGGGCATTTTGGTAAATGCCAGTGAAATTGGCTGGGGATATGATAAACCGGAAACTGAATTAAAGCCTTGTCTAACGTCAAAAAGAAGCTGGCATTTCAAAGGCGAAAATATCCATGATTTTGTTTGGGCTGCAGATCCCGATTATAAACACATTACTAGAAAAGTGGCTAATGGACCTATGCTTCATGTTATTTATAATGATGTTCCAAATGATAAATATAATGACAGCTTATGGATTAAAGTGGCAGATGCCGCAGTAAAAGTTTTGCCGTTTATTGAAAAGAATTTTGGAAAATATCCATATCCTCAATATTCGTTTATCCATGGAGGTGATGGGGGGATGGAATATCCAATGGCGACGTTGATAAGCGGCCCTTCTTTAGGAACTGTTTTTCATGAATGGATGCACAGCTGGTATCAGATGATGCTGGGGACCAATGAAAGTATGTATGCTTGGATGGACGAAGGCTTTACCAGTTTTGCAGAAGATCTGGTTACTAAGTTTTACAACGACAGATCTTCGGTGATGGAATACAAAGATGCAGCTGAAAAAGATCCCAAAAATGAAGAGTTGAAAAACCTGATCGCTTCATTGCCAGAAGATCATTCCGGTTCTTATGCCAGCTATTTCGCTTTGGTGAAGAGCAAGCTGGAAGAACCGATGTGCACTCATGCCGATCATTACAATACAAATTTTTCCTACAGTATTAATTCATATTCCAAAGGCGAAATATTTCTAGAGCAGCTGGGTTATATAATTGGATCTGCAGCTAGAGATAAAGTGTTGTTGCAATACTATAAAGAATGGAGGTTTAAACATCCCAATGCCGAAGATTTTATCCGAATCGCTGAAAATACAAGTGGAATAAAACTTGATTGGTACAAAGAATATTGGGTCCATTCCACAAAGTCAATCGATTATAGTATTGATAGTCTTTGGGAAGAAAACGGCATGTCTAAAATCAGATTGAAAAGAATTGGTAATATGCCAATGCCAATTGATTTACAGTTGACATTTAAAGATGGCACTTCAGAAATACACTCCATTCCACTTAATTTAATGTTTGGTTCCAAACTTCCTGAAAATAAAAATATACCAACTATTACAGAAGAAGAATGGAGGTGGACACATCCCACTTATGTAGTCAGTTTTAAAAGAAGACTTACTGATTTGAAAAAGGCAGATGTTGATCCATCCAAACGTATGGCTGATGTGGACAGAAAAAATAATGGAATAGAATTAAACTGGTAAGCATTATATAGGCTGATAAATCAGAAATTTTTCTTTGAAATAATCTTCAGGGAAAATCTTTTCAATCTCCCAGATATAAGGTTTACAGCCGCTTTCTTGAATCTCAAGGGTAAGGTCGCCGCCTTTTAAACAAATTAAACCATTGGGCACATTTTCGTTGTCTGATTTAACTTTCTTGATTAAAGGTTTGCTCCATCTCCATAAATCTTTTAATGGGGCTACGGCTCTGGAAATTACCGTGTCGAATTTTCTGTTTTTAATTTCTTCTGCTCGTGTATGCTGCACGGTGATATTTTGTAAGCCTATTGCATTTGATATTTCTTTTACTACATTTAATTTCTTGTTGATACTGTCTGCCATGTGGAAATGGGTTTCCGGAAAAAAAATCGCTAATGGAATACCCGGAAATCCGCCGCCACAACCAAGGTCCATAATTGTTGATCCTTTTTCAAATTCAAAATGAGTGGCAATACTCAAAGAATGCAGCACATGATGCAGATAGAAGTTGTCGATATCTTTTCTACTGATGACATTTATTTTTTCATTCCACTCTTTGTATAAAGGCAATAATGCCTCCAATTGTTCTTTTTGATTTGGAGTAAAGTCGGTGAAATATTTTTCTATCCGGTTCATTAATTAAACATTAAAATTAAAAACTGTAGCTAAGTTCTAGTGCTGATTAAATTTATCCATGATTATGCGGTCTCTTAATTCCAGGTTTTTTTTGGCTTTATTAATAATGCAGGTGCGAAAATCAGGTAATAAAAAAACATCCATACATCAAAAAATAAAATCAAAGGGATGAGATCTTTCTCATTTAATTTATTCAGCGTCTTCACATAAACGATAAGCTGAAATAAAAATCTTGCACCAAAAATAATTAATGCATATTGCCAATTATAAAAAATACAAGTGGCAATCATTGCAGGATAAAACAAAAAATGCGTGAGCGAAAATAATCCCAGTAAAAACTTATGCGATTTCTTGTAGTATTTTCCTGTGGTATAATGCCTTTTCTTCTGATTAATCCACTGTTTCCAGGTTTGAACAGGCTTACTTAAAGTGAAAGAATTTTTATCAATATTAATTCGCGTATTTTTTTTAGTAGCAGCCATGTTTATAAATAAATCATCGTCGCCACCAGGAATATTATTATGAGAAGAGAATCCCTTGTGTCTGAAAAAGATCACTTTTTTATAACTCAGATTTCTTCCTATTCCCATATAGGGTATGCCTGCAAGTGCGTAGCTTAAATACTGTAAAGCGGTGAGGAATGTTTCCCATCGCACCAGTTTATTTAAAAAACCGGGTTGTTTGTGATACGGACTATAACCCAAAACGATTTCAGTTTCATCATTATAAACGGATTGCATAGAATCAATCCAGTGTTCGGATGCCGGAACGCAATCTGCATCTGTTAACAACACGATTTCATTCTTTGCTGATTTAATTCCAACCGCCAACGGGAATTTTTTACCTGGAATCATTTTTGCTTCCTGAGTTAATTCAATTACATGAAGTTGCTTATAGGATTTCTGTAATTCTTCTAGCACATATTTACTATCGTCGTAGGAATTGTCATTAACCACAATAACTTCATGAGTAGTTGGGTAATCCTGAACCAAAGTTCCGGTCAGATAATTAGCCAGATTATCCGCTTCATCTCTTGCACAAATTACAACACTCACCGGATGGGTTTGTGTACTTGATTTAGGCTTTGATTTATAAAAAGCAAGTCGAAAAAAAAAGAACACAAAATAAAAGATTTGAACAATGGCAATTGAACAAAAAAAGTAAAAAAGGATTAACGGCCAATGTGAGAAGAAAAAAGTAGTGTTCATCGTTGCAAAAATATGCTTTAGTATGATTAATGTAACTTTCTCTGAAAAGCATTTTTAAAATTTATATTTGCATTCTGAATTTTTAAAAATATGGCTTTGTTACAATTTAATCTGGAAAAAACCGACCTGAACTCTAAAGCGAGGGCTGGAAAAATTATTACAGATCATGGCGAAATAGAAACGCCAATATTCATGCCGGTAGGAACCGTTGGAAGCGTAAAGGCGATCTCTCAACAACAATTGAAACAGGATATAGGGGCTCAGATTATTTTGGGAAATACCTATCACTTATATCTGCGTCCGGGTTTGCAAACACTGGAGGCTGCAGGCGGTCTTCATAAATTTAATGGCTGGGATCGTCCGATACTTACTGATAGTGGTGGATTTCAGGTCTTTTCTTTAGCATCCAGCAGAAAAATAACGGAAGAAGGTGTCGTTTTTCAATCGCATATCGATGGCAGTAAACATTTATTTACACCCGAAAATGTAATGGATACTCAAAGAATAATAGGCGGAGATATTATCATGGCTTTCGACGAGTGTCCTCCGGGAGCCAGTGAATTTGCTTATGCAAAAAAATCACTTGAATTAACCAACAGATGGCTCGATAGATGTATTGAACGATTCAATAGTACGGAGGGTAAATATGGATACACTCAAAATTTATTCCCAATTGTTCAGGGAGGCATACATCATGATTTAAGAAAAGCATCCTGTGAATTCGTGTCTTCCAAAAATGCCACCGGAAATGCTATAGGCGGATTAAGTGTTGGCGAGCCCACAGAAAAAATGTATGAAATCTGTGCATTATGTTGCGAAAATTTACCCGAAAATAAACCTCGTTATTTAATGGGCGTAGGTACACCCTGGAATATTCTGGAGTGCATTGAAATGGGTATAGACATGTTTGATTGTGTAATGCCAACCCGAAATGGAAGAAATGCTATGTTGTTTACTGCGAATGGAATTATCAATGTCGATAATAAAAAATGGGAGCGAGATTTTTCTCCGATAGATGAAACCATTGATTGTGCTATGAGTGCTTATTATTCAAAAGCATATTTAAAGCATTTGCTAATAGCCAAAGAATTTTTGGGATTGACCATTGCCAGCGTGCATAATCTTGCCTTTTATTTATGGTTGGTAAAAGAAGCCAGAAAGCATATTATCGCAGGAGATTTTACATCCTGGAAGCAAACTATGGTGGAAAGAATGCAGAGAAGATTATAATTGTTATTTTTGTTTTATTGGGTCTTTTTTAATGTTATTACTAATCGTAACAAATTTTATAAAATGAAAAAAATACTCTTCCTACTTTTCCTCTTAGGTACATTAGACAGTTTTTCTCAAACGAAAATAATTGTAAAAAATGAAGATGGTCTTTTGCTATTACCATGCAAGGCCAATGGGTTGCAGGCCTGTTTTATTTATAGTGAGGAGGAATCTGAGAACCTAATCTCTCAAAAGCAAGCGATGTATATGTTCCGCAACGAATTTTTGCACAAACCCGATATCGTTGGTGTGGCCAGATATGATTCTGCAGATGAAGAAAATCTTTCTGAAGGTGTGGTGCTCATGCTCAAAGATGTTCAATTTGCCGGCTTGAAAATTATCAATGTAAAATGCACTATTGTTAAGGATATGGATGCTCCTTTTCTTATTGGAAAAACAACCATATCCACTTTGGGTGAGGTCAATTTTGACAAAGTTTCCAATACACTTACCATTGCCAGTGGAAGTGTGAATTTTGATTTCTCAAAGATTAAAATGGTCTTTGATATGCCCAAAGAAACCCCCTTGCCTAAAGATGCACCAGTGAATGTAACGGTTACAGATTTTAAGGATCGTCAGCTTCCCAATGAAATAATGGTTTTCAAAAGTCGTAAAAAGCAAATTGAATATCAAAATCAAACCAATGATCAGGGGCAGTTTTCTACTCGTTTACCCGCAGGTGATGTATATCAAATTTACATTCTTGGCTTTAAGGATTCTACCTCCATTGACTCGCTGGTGATTCCTGCACTGGAAGGAAGAAAGTATTACAAGAATCCTTTTGTGGTTACATATAAATTCCTGCCTGCCAAAAGTTTTGTATTAGATAATTGTAATTTCGATAATGGAAAAGCTACTCTGCAAGACAGCTCTTTCAAAGTGCTGAATGAATTGGTAGCTTATCTCGTAAGGAAGGATGATGAGAAAATTGAAATTGGTGGTCATACTGATAATGTGGGCAGCGCACCAAGTAATCTAAAGTTGTCTGAAGACAGAGCCAAAGCAGTAAGAGATTATTTGATTAGTAAAGGTATCGATCCGGCAAGGCTTACTGCCAAAGGTTACGGAATGACAAAGCCAATATCAGATAACAAAACAGCTGCAGGAAGAGCGGAAAACAGAAGGACAGAAGTAACTATATTGGAATAATAATTTCGAGGCTAATCATTTCCGTTACTGAGGATGAAAAAAATAAAATAAAAAAAGCGTGGATGTTGTCCACGCTTTTTTTATGAGTAAAAATTATTTTACTGTATGCTTGAATGCATTAAGATGTTAGTAGTGTTATTGTTGATTACATCTGTTGGAGTTGTAGTTCCTGAAACAATTGCGGTTACATGAAGAGCGAACTCTCTTTTTATTAAGCCATATTTAGGTGCATAGCAGGCAGAAATATTCTGAGACTCAACCGTTGCAGTTACAAATGGATTGTTTGTTGCAAGATTAGTGATTTCCGTTTTAACTCTGATAACCCTGTTATAAGTAATGTTATTTACTGTTTCTACAAATCCGGTATCTAAAATGGTGCTTTTGATATTAGCTGTTATGGTAACTCCCGATTGAGTTACAGAGATAGGCTGAGACCAGGTTGTACCAACTGCAGCCGATGTGCTCAGATATTTCAAATCAATAGGAGGCTGTTGAGCGGATAGTTGCGTGTACTCATAATAATCATTTCCAGTTTGATTATAATAAGCTTCTGTAGTGCCATTCGCATCTACTGAATTAAAAATACGGTATGTCTTTGTACCGATTGCAGTATCTACACTTGTTGCGGTTAATGTATAAGGAGTAACAGTTGTTGTAACATTATCTGTAGTTTGATAATCCCATGTAGTACCTGATGCATAAGTC
>CANFGZ010000135.1 GCA_947446585.1 Chitinophagaceae bacterium
TTTAATTAAAATTATTTGAAAAAATTATTGTGCAATCAGTGTTCCATACCATGCCGCATATCCGCAAAAAGAGCCCAGCGCTCCATTAGAAATATTTCCGATTACTTTATTAGGTTGTGCAAAAGGATTGCCAATACTCTGATTTGCGAATTCCCAGGTATTCCAAAAAGTATATGTGGCTTTGTCTATGTCGCAAAACTTTAGGGTAACCGTATCTGCAACTTTGAAAAAATTATCATCAGGACCTCCGGTATTTGTGATATTTCTGTTTACTCCGGGCTCTACACGAAAAGTATAAGTAGTGCCGTCTATGATTTCGTCGGTAAATACTGAATTGGGTCCGGGATAAAATGGCTCACTGTTTTTACTGGTAAAATATCTAATATAGTTTCCTAATCCTCTGGGTTCTGTGGCTTTCAAAAAAAGTGCTCTTTTTAATGTATCAGGATTTTGAGGAGCCTTTTTAAAAAAAATCGAATCCGGAAACCAGGTTAATGCGGGGATTGTTGTTGAAGACAAATATTCCAAACCATCTGTTACTACTTTTAAAGTATAGCTATGATTTAGTTCGCCAATAAATGCCGTACTTAAAGATGAGGAATCTATACCATAATAATAAGTATTAAATCCTCCAAATAATGGACGGGTGTATTCTTTTAGCTTATGCGTTAAAGTACCATTGGATATAAATACATCAGCATTATGAACAAAAGAAGACTCATAAATATCTGGACTGATCTGACTGAAGTAATCCAAACTTTTGGTAAGGATGACATTAGGTGCTTTATCATTTTCAATTACAGCCTCCACTACTAATGTCGGCTTTGATTCATCTAAATTGAAATCAATATTTTTTTCACAGGAAGTAAAAAATAGTAAAACTGCTAACCAACGTAAATAATTCATGTTGCAAATTTATATAAAACTTATGTCTACAAACTATGATTCACAAAAAAACCCCGAAAATTTCGGGGTTATATTTTGTTTAATTCTTCTTATCCTAAATAGGCTTTCAGTGCACCGCTGTAACGTGCTTTCTGCAAGCGTTTGATGGCTCTTTCTTTAATCTGACGGATACGCTCTTTGGTTAAGTCGTATTTCTGTCCGATTTGTTCGATAGTAACTCCATTTTCTCCATCTAAACCAAAATAAGCGTTTACGATTTCGGCTTCACGCGGACTTAATGATTTCAGCACTCTGCGAATTTCATTTTTTAATGAATCGTGCATTACATCTTCGTCTGTTTCGTCTCCACCTTTAAGTAAATCGCCCATAGCCACATCTTCTGCTTCGTGAACGGGAGCATCTAATGAAGTATGTCTTGTATTTGACTGGAAAATATTATTAATTTCAGTCTCACTCATTTCAAGTAATTCTGCTAATTCTTCGGTTGAAGGTTCTCTTTCGTGTTCCTGTTCAAAAGCCATATAAGCTTTGTTGGCTTTATTGTAAGTGCCAATTTTATTCTGTGGCAAACGAACCAATCTACCCTGCTCGGCCAATGCCTGAAGAATAGACTGACGAATCCACCATACGGCGTATGATATAAATTTAAATCCTTTAGTTTCATCAAAACGTTGTGCTGCTTTAATCAAACCCAGATTTCCTTCGTTAATAAGATCACTTAAAGAAAGACCCTGATGCTGATATTGTTTGGCTACTGAAACTACAAATCTTAAGTTAGCCTGAACCAGTTTATCCAAGGCTCTCTGATCACCCATTTTGATTTTCTGAGCAAGAATAGTTTCTTCTTCAGGAGTAATCATTGAAATTTTAGATATCTCTTGCAGATACTTCTCTACGGCTTGCGAATCACGGTTGGTTATCTGCGTGGCTATTTTAAGTTGTCTCATGTTGGAGTTAAATCAGTTTAAGTGTGTTAGTGAATGACAATTACTTGAGATGAATTGTTGCAAAAGAAAAGAAAATAATTATAAACCATCCTCATTTCCTAAACAGTACACAAAGGTAATATTCCATTTTTGCATTTCATAGCTAATTTAAATTAATTACTAAACAATTTTCCGTCAGCCAAATCATGCGAAAGATATAATAAAAATGCCATAATTAAGTTGCAGTAAATCTGTGGAAATAGTTTCTCTGCATTCCTTATTTTTGCTACATGTTAATAGATTTAAGATCAGATACCTTTACAAAGCCGACTCCAGAAATGTTGGAAACCATGATGAATGCTGATGTTGGCGATGATGTATTTGGCGAAGACCCTACTGTAAATCAACTGGAATCCTTGGGTGCAACAATGTTTGGAATGGAAGCGGCATTGTTTTGCCCGAGCGGAACCATGACCAATCAAATTGCTATTAAGTGTCATACGCTTCCAGGCAATGAAGTAATCTGCGAAAAAAACAGTCATGTATACATTTATGAAGGTGGAGGAATTGCGTTTAACAGCAGTTGTCAGGTAAAACCTATTGATGGAAACAGAGGCAGAATTACCGCAACGCAGGTGTTAGACTCCATAAATTCAGTTGATATCCATAAGCCGGTTTCTGCATTAGTATCAATAGAAAATACATCAAACAGAGGCGGAGGAAGCTGCTACGAAATATCTGAATTACAGTCGATTAAAGAAGTTTGCCTGAATAATAATGTAAAACTCCACCTGGATGGAGCCCGGATATGGAATGCGCTGGTAGCCCGACAACAAAACCCTCTTCATTACGGCGAAATTTTTGACAGCATTTCCATTTGCCTAAGTAAAGGTTTAGGCGCCCCGGTTGGCAGTCTGCTTTTAGGCAACCATGAGTTTATTTACAAAGCCAGAAGAGTAAGAAAAGTTTTTGGAGGCGGTATGAGACAAGCAGGCTATCTGGCTGCTGCCGGCTTATTTGCTTTGGAAAACAATATTTCCAGATTAGAAATCGATCATCTTCATGCAAAAATAATTGGCGACGCTTTACGCAAAAAAGATTTTGTCAGCAACATGCTACCCATCGAAACCAATATGATCATTTTTGAAGTAAGTGGAAAATTTGATGCAAAATCTTTCTCCGCTTACCTTAAAGAAAGAAATGTTTTTTGTATCCCCATTTCCAGCTCACAAGTCAGAATGGTTACTCATTTAGATATTTCCAGTGAAATGGTAAATCATTTGACAGCATTAATTAGCACTATTCAGTAGTTTGTTTTTTATTCAAATGCTATAATTAATTTATAATTTTATACAAATGACCATTTTACATAAAGAGTTTAATTTATTCGGAAAAAAAATTCCCATTGCCGCTTTTCTGTTGTTTTTAGTTTCTATAATTGCCGTTTTGATAAAAA
This sequence comes from Chitinophagaceae bacterium, assembly GCA_947446585.1. Classification (GTDB taxonomy): domain Bacteria; phylum Bacteroidota; class Bacteroidia; order Chitinophagales; family Chitinophagaceae; genus Ferruginibacter. Next base: position 3,289 of record CANFGZ010000135.1, read on the forward strand.
TGGGCCAGGGCACATTTAACAATTATCTTATTTTCAAAGGCGTTTTCTGGCATACTTTAGCTCAAACGAACTTATTTACAGAATACCCTAAACAATATTTTGACACCAATCATTATGGTCCGTTCTTCAGCCTTATTATCGCACCTTTCGCAATACTTCCAGATTATATTGCTTGTTTACTTTGGGGAATGCTCAATGCGTTTATTCTTTATTATGCAATTAATAAATTAAAACTATCCACGGTTAATCAAAATATCATCATTCTTATTTGCGCAAGTGATATGATTACTTCGATGCAGAATAATCAATTCAATCCGCTACTTTGTTCCTGGATCATATTTTCTTACATTTTGGTCATTAATAAAAAAGATTTCTGGGCTACTCTTTTCATTGTTGCAGGGATGTTCGTTAAAATATATGGCGTTGTAGGTTTGGTATTTTTTTTGTTTTCCGATAAAAAATTGGTTTTCATCGGATCCTTTATTTTTTGGTTTATCGTTTGCCTTACGTTGCCAATGATTATCTCTTCTCCTTCGTTTGTAATTCAATGTTATTACGATTGGTATTTATCTTTATCTGCAAAAAATGTTCAGAATCATGAATCTTTTCTTCAGGGAATGACTGCATTTAAAGGATTACAGAATACCTTCAGCATGACATTTTTGAACGAAACTTATTTTTTAATCGCTGCAGGAATATTATCAATACTGCCTTCGCGAAGAGTATCTCAGTTCAAAGAAAAATCTTTTCAGCTTTCCTATCTTTCTTTTGTTATGATTGCATTGGTGATTTTTAGTTCTTCGGCAGAAAGTGCCACCTATATTATTGCGATGACTGGTGTAGGCATTTGGTATGTTATACAGGAAAAGAAAACCATTGGAATTAATCTCTTATTGATACTCGCTATTATTTTTACCAGCTTATCTACAACCGATTTATTTCCAATGACTGTAAAATTAAATTATATATGGCCATATGGATTAAAAGCATTGCCTTGTTTTGCCATCTGGCTGTTATTGGCATATCAATTGAACTTTAAAATATTTACCAATAATCATTCATTGAATGCATAAGAAAATATCCATCATCATACCGGTATATAATGAGATCAGTAATATTCCACTGATGCTGTCAGCTTTGAATGAGGCATTACAATCATTGCCTTACAGATACAATGTTATTTTTGTTGACGATGGCAGTGATGATGATACGTTAAGTTTTATCAAGCAACTTGCTGTAAATGATCCAAAAGTCAATTATTTATCTTTTTCTAGAAACTTCGGACATCAAAACGCATTAAAAGCAGGATTTGACAAGAGTGATGCAGATGCAGTTATTTGCATGGATGGCGATATGCAGCATCCCCCATCATTATTACCAGAAATGATTGCTAAATGGGAATCCGGAATTGATGTAGTGTATACCGTTAGAAAAGATTCCAAAGAATTGACCTGGTTTAAAAGAAAAACTAGTGATATGTTTTACCACCTGTTAAATAATTTATCATCGATAGATCTTGAAAAAGGTTCAGCTGATTTTAGATTACTCGACAAAAAAGTAGTGGATGTACTCCGCGATATAAAAGAATATGATTTATTTTGGCGAGGCCTGATAAAATGGCTTGGATTCAATCAGGCATCAATTGAATATTTACCTGCTCAAAGAGCTTCCGGAAAATCAAAATATTCTTATCGAAAAATGATGGAACTGGCTATCAAAGGAATCACTTCTTTTAGTACCAAACCATTGACGATTGCAATATATATGGGATTCATGTCGTCCTTGCTTTCTATTTTATACATACCCTATGTTTTGTTTAGTATTTATTTTGGGCATGTCATTTCAGGATGGGCATCCGTAATTGTTACAATAGCTTTTTTTGGTGGACTTCAATTAATGGTCCTTGGAATCATTGGTGTATATCTTGGCAAATTGTTTATGCAGAGTAAACACCGACCACATTACATCATCAACGAAAGCAAAATATCATGAGTTCACATGTATTAATGAGTTTTGATGTTGAGGAATTTGATATGCCATTGGAGTATCATCAAGATATTGATCTTTCAGAACAATTAGAAATAGGCCGCAGAGGATTGGACGCACTTTTGCCATTGTTTGATAAATATAAAATACAAACAACATTATTTACTACAGCAAATTATGCAAATCATTTTCCGGATATCATCAAAATGCTGGCTGTTCAACATGAAATCGCTTCTCATACTTATTTTCATTCTACATTTAAAAATGAAGATCTGCTTAAATCCAGAATTACTTTAGAGCAAATAACTGGCAGCTCCGTTATTGGGCTTCGCATGCCAAGAATGAAAGCTGTTGAAATGGATGAAGTGAAAAAAGCCGGATATCTTTATGATTCTTCAATTAATCCAACTTACTTGCCTGGCCGGTATAACAATTTACATTTATCAAGAACCATTTACAAAGATGATGGAATGATACGGGTTCCAGCAGGCGTTTCCAATACGTTACGATTACCTTTATTTTGGCTGGCCTTTAAAAATTATCCTTACTCTTTTTTTCTGTCGCTTTGTTTAAAGGCTTTAAAAAAAGATGGTTATGTATGTTTATATTTTCATCCCTGGGAATTTACTGATCTTAAAAAATACCATTTACCCTGGTATGCAAAAAGCAAAGATGGACAATTATTAACGAACCGAATTGAACGACTCATTAACGACCTTGGAGAAAAAGCCGATTTTTCAACTATAAGAAATTATCTTTCCAAAACAAAATATCTGCATCATTGAATAATCAAATTTTATGTTACCAAAAATAAATCCCACAAAAACCAGCGCCTGGAAATCATTAGAAACCAGATTCGCTTTGGTTAAAAACTATAACATCAATCAGCTTTTTATTGATGATTTGAAAAGATTTGAACATTACTCTATTTTGTTTGAAGACATACTGTTTGACTTTTCAAAAAACAACGTTGACAGTGAAACGAAAAAACTGCTTATTGAGCTTACTCATGAATGTCATTTAAAGACAGGCATCGAAGCCATGTTTATTGGCGAAAAAATAAATGAAACAGAAAACAGAGCTGTGCTTCATACCGCATTAAGAAACTTCTCAGATCAGCCTGTGTTTTATGATGATCAGGATATAATGCCCGAAATTAGAAAAGTTCAAAATCAGATGAACCAATTCTGTAAAAAAGTTCATGATGGAACTTGGGTTGGTTATACCGGAAAAAAAATAAAATACATTGTCAATATTGGAATTGGCGGAAGCGATCTGGGTCCGGTAATGGTTACCGAAGCGCTGAAACCTTATTGGGTAAAGAATATTGAAGCTTTTTTTGTGAGCAATGTAGATGGCAGTCATATTGCAGAAACACTAAA
>CANFGZ010000136.1 GCA_947446585.1 Chitinophagaceae bacterium
ATAATCTCTTTCCTCTTCTGCAATATCTTTTGGCGCTCTGTTATCCCCTTTTTGTTTAGGCACCCAAATTCTACCATCATTTCTTAAACTTTCACTCATGAGTGTTAGTTTACTTTGATGATCACCACTTACAGGAATACAGGTAGGATGAATTTGTGTGAAGCAAGGATTTCCGAAAAACGCTCCTTTTTTATGTGCTTTCCAAGCTGCAGTAACATTACTACCCATTGCATTGGTACTTAGATAGAATACATTTCCGTATCCTCCGGAACATAACAATACAGCGTGGCCGAAATGTCTTTCTGTTTTTCCTGAAATTAAATCACGGGCAATAATTCCTCTTGCCTTATCATCAATTTTTACAATATCGAGCATTTCATGACGGGCATACATTTTTACATTTCCTAATGCCACTTGCCTTTCTAAAGCGCTGTAGGCTCCTAGTAATAATTGCTGACCAGTTTGACCTGCAGCATAAAAAGTTCTTTGAACCTGAGTTCCCCCGAAAGAACGATTGCTTAATAAACCGCCATATTCTCTGGCAAATGGAACCCCTTGCGCTACACATTGATCTATGATAGCAGTACTTACTTCGGCTAAGCGATGAACGTTAGCTTCTCTTGCTCTGTAATCTCCGCCTTTCACTGTATCATAAAACAAACGAAAAACAGAATCTCCATCATTCTGATAATTTTTGGCAGCATTAATACCGCCCTGAGCGGCAATACTGTGTGCTCTTCTTGGACTATCCTGAAAACAAAATGCCTTTACTTTATACCCCATCTCTCCTAATGAAGCTGCAGCAGAAGCGCCTGCGAGCCCAGTTCCTACAACAATTACTTCTATTTTTCTTTTATTGGCTGGATTGACCAATTTTACATGTCCTTTGTAATCATTCCACTTTTTATCCATTTCACCTTGTGGAATTTTTGCATCTAAAGCCATATGAAAAAAGTTGATTTGTAATTAATAAATTAAAAAATAATTATTGAATCCAGTTCAGATACATTGCAATTGGCATTAAAGCAAAAAGCAGGCATATAATAATTGCATATCCGGTGCCCAGCATTTTTATTAATGGCGTGTATTTTTTGTGATGAATTCCAAAAGTCTGAAATGCACTTTGAAAACCATGGTACAAGTGCCAAAACAAAGCAATAACCCCCAATAAATAAAGTACTACAATCCATAAATTGCTAAACACCTGTTTCATTTCTTCAAATAAATCATGAGCAGTATCTCCTGAGTACAGTGCAATTTTTGTACCTACATAAAAATGCGATAAGTGCATGATGAGAAATAATAGCAAAAGTGTTCCTAAAATTCCCATAGAGCGACTATACCAACTGCTGTTTTTTGAAGGCTGATTGTATTGATAGGCAACTGGCCTTGCTTTATTGTTTTGATTCCAAAGCATTAATCCCTGAATAGCATGTAAAATCAATCCGGCAAATAGTCCAATTTCCAAAAATCTCATAATCCAATTATGACTCATAAAATGAGCAACTTCATTAAAAGTACTTCCCCCATCATTTAAAAAAATACAGGAGTTAATACCTGCATGTACAATTAAAAACAATATCAAAAAAAGGCCGGTAAAAGCCATTGAAAATTTCTTGCCGATTGATGAAGTAAAAAAATGCTTAAAGGTCATATTAAATTAGTTGTGGGATATAAATGGTTTTGCAAAAATAAGGCATGAAAAAGCAAATTATTGATTTAATCAAATTTTTATTCTTTTAACCCAAACACCTATTCTATTTTTTTCATAATCATATTGTCTATAAGTTGAAATATCAATTCTGGTTTTAATGTTCTCCACTGAGGCAATTCCCAGAAAAAAACATAATTAGTAAGTCGGGCCTTTTTAAAATCGTACTGACTTTGCTCAGGCATGTTTAGCAAAACAACCCATCCTTTGTCATCTTCCAGTTGTTCGATCCATTCTTCATAATAGCTATCATCGCTGCTATGAAAGTTAAGTACATTCTCACATATGAGTATATATTTTGTTATCCCTTTTTCAAAAAGCTCATCGGTTATATTCCTTCTGAGCGTCATAATATCATTTTCTATAGCATCATTCCATTCTCCTATTAGCTCAATGATGGCATAATTTAAATCGTAATCTGTAAATAATATCTTGAGGTAAAGTGTTTTGGATCCAAAATTATCCCATTGTGGATGGATATAATAATTGTATAGGGTTTGAGAATATTCAAATTCACTATATTGGTTTCCAAAGAAGGGGGAAAGTTGATCTTCCTCTGCAATATAAATGTGCCTCCAATTATAAAAGGGCTCGATGTTTTGCATAAAATAACAATGATATTAAATATTCACTTTACAAAATTCAGCAAAAAGAATTGAATAGGATAATTAATAGGGTGCAAATATTTGAGAATTTATTTTATATTAAAAACAGATAAAAAAAAGAGGCTGTCAAATGACAGCCTCCTGGAACTTATTAACCCGTATTTTTATTGAACAACAACTTTTTCGTTGATGATCATCGTTTTGTTTTCATCTAAAACTTTTACAATGTAAACTCCTTTTGCCATATGAGCATTCAAGTTTATTTTTTGAGTTTGAACACCTGAAGAAACACTAACTTTTTTAGACATCATTGATCTTCCGGTTAAGTCAGAAAGAACGATAGTATATACCCCTTCATTTTTATTATCAAACAAAATATTGAATGTTCCATTAGATACTGGATTAGGGAATATTCTTGCATCAACAGGAGTAGTTGCAACTGGAATTACTTTGCTGTTTAATAAACTGTTCGCTTCTTTTTGTAATAATAAATTTGCATTAGCAAAATCTGATGTATTATATTTCGCATCAGAGCCTTCTATTTTTACAGCTTTAAGATCAGCCAATTGTAATTTGTAGTATCCATCAAACATATTAGCACTTGCAACTACAATTTCTCCATCATCATTAACGGCAGCTGCATTTGTCGTATAATTTGCAGGCAAACCCTGAATAGTACCAAGATAAGTTGCAATACGAGAATTTACATCAATAGAGAAAACGCTGTGGCTTGCAGAAATAACATATAATTTACCAAAAGCATCGGCAATCATATCTCCGCCCCAGCTGCTGCATTTATTGTGAATAGATAATCCTTTGTTGATATCTGCATCGATAATATTTCCTAACTCTTTTATTACAGGTTTTTTACCGGTGGTAAAAGAAAAGAAATGATTACCATCATTGCTTAATGCATATCCATTACCATCTGCACCAATCACCATGCGGGTAATATTAGTCGCTTCATCATTAGCATCTAAAGTTTTATAATTATTTATTTGCATGGTGTAGAATTCAGGATTCTCAGTACCTGCATTCAAATCCAACCAACGAAGTTCTCCTCTACGCATTGGGGTGAAAAACAGTTTATTGCTTCTTTTGTCATAAGCTGCTGCTGCTACAAATGTTCCTGTAGGGTAATTCGAAGTTGCAAAAATATTTTCTGAAGTAAAATCTCTTTGAGTAGTTACAGATTTTGAATTAAGATCAGTAATAGAGAAATTAGTTTTACTGCGTTCAAACAAAGTTTTTGTGACTTGACCTGTAGTTAAATCAACCTGACGAATATTCATCCAAACGAAATCATTGTTTCCGTCTCCGGTGATTGCATAAGTAGTCTTGTTGTTTTGGGCTGAAGCAAAAATTGAGCTCGCCAGTAATGCTGTTGTAAGTAAAATTTTGTTGTTCATAAGTGAATCTAATTTTAAGTTGTACATTATTAAAAAGTTCTAGATTCGAATTTAGGCCAAAGATTAATAGATTCCAAGTTATTTTTTCAATTTCCAAACTGATTGATAACATTTTTTACGCTGCCATGCAACATTAGTAAAGACCTTGCTTGTTCTTCGTCGGAAATATTTAATGATTTCATAACCATTTTTATGCCTCTGTTGATGAGCTTATCATTGGATAACTGCATATTTACCATTTTGTTATCTGTCACTCTGCCTAAGTTAATCATGGTTGCAGTAGAAATCATATTCAGTATCATTTTTTGAGCAGTACCTGATTTCATTCTGGTGCTTCCGGTAATAAATTCAGGCCCAACAATTACTTCAATTGGGAAATCGGAAATTTCACTGATTGGCGCATCTGGGTTGCAGCAAATCGATCCGGTTGTAATGCCTTTATTTTTACAATATTTAAGCGCTTGTAACACATAAGGAGCCGTTCCTCCGGCTGACAATCCTACCACTACATCCTTGCTTGATACATTTTGATTTACAAGATCATCTTTTCCTTTCTTTAAATCATCTTCAGCAAATTCAACAGCAGAACGAAGCGCATCATCTCCTCCAGCAATGATACCATTTACCATACTAGCGGGAACACCAAAAGTAGGCACACATTCGCTGGCATCCAAAACGCCCAACCTTCCGCTGGTACCCGCACCAATATACATGAGTCGTCCTCCGCTTTTAATCCTTTCTGTGATTATATTCACTAGTTTTTCAATTTGCGGGATTGCTAATTGAACGGCTTGTGCTACTTTTTGGTCTTCTGAATTGATATTAAACAATATCTCCGATACCGTCATTTTTTCAATATTGCGGTAATGAGAATCCGCTTCCGTTATTCTTTGAAAAGCCATTAAAAATTGCTTTATTGGTGGAATTTAATAAGTCCTTCCATTGGCGTCTTTAAAACTTTACCCAATTGAAGTTCGTATGAAATACAAAGCTCTTTAAGTACATCTTTAAATCCAAAAGCTACACTGCCTACAAAATGAATAGGCATAGTCCAGCTTTCCCGGTATTTATAAATATGATTAAAGAAAAATTCGTTAAACCCGTCTTCAATGATATTTTCAATCATAAAATGACCTCTGTTTTCTATAAGGAAACTTGTAAACCCCGCCAGATATCTATTGGGCAGTGGTTTCTTGTAAACTGCATCTAAAATTTCGCTAACATTGGTTTTGAATTTGGCATCAAAACGATCCATCAAATCTGGATCAAAAGTATTGTATAGATAGTATTGAATCACTTTTTTTCCAAGGTAAGCGCCACTTCCCTCATCTCCAAGAACATAACCAAGTCCAGGACTGTTTTTTACTATTTTTTTCCCATTGTAATAACAAGAATTTGATCCGGTTCCCAGAATACAAGCAATACCCTTTTCGGTTCCACATAGCGCTTTTGCTGCTCCTAATAAATCATGGTCTACAGTAATCTTAGCTTTGGGGAAAACCTTTTTAATAACTGATTTTATCATCTTTACATTCTCGGGATTACTACAGCCTGTTCCATAATAAAATACTTCATCAGGAACATATTTTTTCATTTTGACTACCAACTCTTTCCTAATCACTTGTTCTATCTCTGCCGCGTTCAAAAAATAAGGGCTGATACCCTGTGTTTCTATATTAATTTTCTTTTTATCATAAATGAGACACCAGTCCGTTTTTGAAGAGCCGCTGTCTGCTATTAACTTTATTGCCATTCTATATTTTTATTTTGAAATATCAAGTTATAACAATCATTTTGATTTTTCTATAAAATTAATAGGGATGGAAACAAAAAATTAACTTCGCATACTTTTAATTAATAGAATTACCCCAATTTCAATAAATGAATAAACAAAAAATTCAAATCTGGCTTCCCCTACTGCTCAGTATTTCCATGATTGGAGGCATCTTTATTGGTTTTAAAATGAGAGACAATATCCCAGGGAAGAATTTTTTTTCAATTGAAAAAGCTACTCCTGTAGAAGAAGTCATGGAGCTTATTCAAAAGAAATATGTTGACCAGGTAAACATGAAAAATCTCTCAGACACGGCAATAGAAGCGATGCTCAACAAATTAGACCCACATTCTTTATACATTCCTCCTTCCCGACTAGAAGACATTAACGATGAAATACAAGGTAATTTTTACGGGATTGGAATCGAATTTGAAATTTACAAAGACACACTGAATGTAATTCATGTGTTGAAGGATGGCCCAGGAGAAAAATCAGGGCTATTGGCTGGTGACAAGCTAATTAGGGTAAACGAAATTTTAGTAGCTGGTAAAAATATAGCAGCAGATTCCATCAGAAGTTTGCTTAGGGGAAACAGAGGAACTAAAATAAATATTGAAATATTAAGAAACAGGGCTCTAATTAAAATTTCACTGACAAGAGATTTAGTGCCAGTAAACAGTATTGATGCCGCTTACATGTTGAATAAAGAAACCGGCTTTATTAAATTAAATAAATTTTCAACTCAAACTTACCGTGAGTTCATGATTGCCTTGACCGATTTAAAAAAGCAAGGATTAAAAAATTTAATTTTCGATCTCAGAGGAAATGGCGGAGGCGTTCTTGACGAAGCTATTGACATTGCAGATGAATTTTTAGAGGGAGATAAATTAATTACTTATACCGAAGGTGCTCATTTTCCTAAGAAAGAATACCGGTGCAGAAGGCTTGGACAGTTTGAGAAAGGCAAACTTATTGTTTTGGCTGATGAGGAAAGTGCAAGTGCCAGCGAAGTTCTCATGGGCGCTCTACAAGATTGGGACAGAGCAACAATTATAGGCCGAAGAAGCTTTGGGAAAGGCCTGGTACAAGAACAATACGACCTAAGTGATCACGGCGCACTTCGTTTAACCATTG
>CANFGZ010000137.1 GCA_947446585.1 Chitinophagaceae bacterium
CGATAGTGTGTTGTATAAAATTATTGGGCCAACTGCACCTTCTCAAATTTCCACGAACAGAACTTGGACCATTTCAGGTATAGGCACAAAAATAGTCTTGGGCGATCCTGGCTATCCACCTATCAAACTTGTCGACTCCATAACAATTAATACCATTTCTCCTGTGGTGTTGGATATTGCTAAATCCAATGATCCTACAAAGGGAAACTCTCTTTACATGAAAGCAACTGATACGTTATTGAATTTTGGGGAGTTGGATTCTTTATCAGAAGTTCATTATGTAGTCTCTCCACTTTATAATTATGTTCAAAGTCCCAATTTTGGAAAATTATATGTTGATGGAAAAACGATGAATCTTGGTTTTGCCGGAACACCAACAATTAAGTCTTACCTCTACGTTGATACATCAAATTATTTGAAAATTTCGGGTTCATTGCATTTTTATGTTGTTATGAATTACAATGCAAAGCTTGAGATACAAGGAGCAGTAAGGTTGTACAAACAAGCCGGATTCGTTTCAAGTAATGTGGGCGAAAATCCCGGAGATAATTTTGCTGCTTTTCAATTTAAAGGTGCCGAAAATTTAATTTTAGGCCCAAAGTCATCAGTTGGATTTTACAGAACAAATAGTTCAACACCTTACTCATATTCCTTCCAACAAGTGGATGCCAGAAAAGATTATAAGAATGTAGTCCTGGCCGGTATTTCAACAGATAAGATTTTTTCACCTGATTCTACTATTATTTCAGGCTTTCTATATGATTCAATTACACCTCAGAATGGTCCTGCCAGGGCAATACTCAATAAAAGCATTGTAAAAGTGGGAAAATTAGTATTATCAGATACTTTGCTCTTAACAAATTCTACAATGATTGTGGACAGTTCTGTTTCTTGCAGGAATTTTTCTGGTACCGCCGCCAACTCTTTTGCTACTCCTCAATATGGCTCTTTTTTAGGCACAGATTCTTCCAAACTAATTTTATCCGGTTTAGCAAGAAGCGTTTCTTCTTATGATAGTTTAAGATTTTCACCAGGTGGAAAGTTTCTCAATACATTGACGTTAAATAAAAACGCAAAGGCCATATTAATAGATTCATTAAGCATAGTTGGAGGCAATAATCCAGGCGTATTAACTGTAGATACTTTAGCTATTTTAAATACAAGTGGTTTACTAACGTTAAAGTCGGACGCATTAGGAACGGCAAGAGTGGGTATTACCAAAGGAACTGTTTCAGGGGATGTTACCGTTGAAAGATATATCTCGTCCAAAAAAGCATGGAGATTGTTAACGATGCCTACAAAGCATAATTTACAAACCATCAAACAGGCATGGCAGGAAGGGGCAACTTTATCTTCTCAAAATCCTAAGCCCGGGTATGGGTTACAAATCACCAGTAATCTTCCTTCAGGTTATACAGATCCTTATGCTTTTGGGTTTGATACGATTAGTCTTTCTCCATCAATAAAAACATGGAACACAGCATTAAACAGATGGGATGGTATCATTTCAACAACGAATGTTGCTGTACCGACAGCATTTGATGGCAAATTTGATACGTTAAAAGCTTATATGACCTTTATTAGAGGAGATCGTTCAGTTACAGGATTGACACAACTTCCAACAGCTACAATCTTAAGAGAAAAAGGCGCTTTAATTACAGGCTCTCGTACTTTTTCAAATTTGGGTACTTTAGATTCTCAGTTCATCGCCATTCCAAATATCTATGCTAGTCCTATTGATTTTCAAAATCTGGATCGTCAAAATATTGGAACTACATTTTATCTGTACGATCCGAAAATGTCTAACTATGGAGGATATCAAAATATGCTTCTTTTTGGAGGTACTATTTCTTGCAGTGCATGTGATGTGGGCAGCAGTTATCCCAGCTCCAATTATTCAATTCAGTCGGGTCAAGGATTCATGGTGCAAAGAATAGGAGGTGCCCCGGGAAGAATAGTGTTTAATGAAAGTAGCAAATCTACTCAGGGAAATCTGGTTTCAAGGCCGATGGATAACATAAAAAGTATTCAAGTATTATTATACAAAAAACAAACTGGCGAAGATCAATTGTGTGATGGTATGCTTTCAATATTTGGTAATGAATTTTCTGCTACTGTAGATCAAAATGATGCTTCAAAGCTTTCTAATTTAAATGAAAATCTAGCCATTAAAAAGGATGACAAATTACTTTCTATTGAAACGGCTCCTGAGCTAACTGCAAACGATACTATTTTTATGAGCTTGGCACAAATGAAATTGGCTAACTATCGTTTTCATATTAAACCAAAGAATATTGCAGCATCTGGCTTGGTGGGTTATCTGGAAGATAAATTTATAAATAGAACTACTGCTTTTGATCTTAATGATACGGCCAGTGTCTCATTCGAAATAACCAACGATCCTGCTTCTTATAGTTCGGATCGCTTTAAATTAGTATTCAAGCCATTGGCTCCTTTGTCTGCATATTTTATGAACATAAAAGCAACTAAAGAAGGCAAATCAAATCGAGTGTATTGGGATATGGCCAATCAGGACAATGTAACTTCTTATAATGTTCAACGCTCAACTGATGGAATGAATTTTACAACCATTGGAAATGTTGCCGCAACTACAAATTTATCTTATAGTTTTTCAGACAATGATTTACGTGCAGCTAAAACTTATTTTTATAAAGTTCAAAGCATTTCAAGAAACGGAGAGATTACTCAGAGCAAAATTGTAAAACTAGTCATGTCTGAATCTCTGGCATCAATTGAAATCAGTCCGAATCCAGTTCGAATGAGTGGGATGTTGAATATTAACATGAAAAATTTGCCTGTTGGAAATTATGATTTGATTATTTATGACAACTCGGGCAAAAAAGTATATAGTAGAAATCTAACAAATCATTCCAGTGATGATAGCTATCAATTCGAATTACCTAGATCAATAAAAAAAGGTTCGTTTGAAATGGTATTGACACAGCATGATTTGAAATTCAATTCAAGTTTTATCGTGCTATAATCATAAATAGGCTGTAAAATTTGCATTGGCAATATTTTTATTTTAATTTTAACATTTTCTAAACCCTAAGAAAGCGTTGCCGGTAACGTTACCGAAGTTAATGATAGAATTTTATTCAATCATTTTCTATAAACGTTTGAAATATTTTTAAATGGAAAGGATATAAATAGATTATTTTCAATTAAATATTAATCCGTTTATTAACTTTCTAAGCATATTTTGTTTCTTATTGGATATTTTAGTGTAGCTAACCGTACCTTCTAATCTTACACTTTTAAATTTCCAATGAGCCTCTCCACCACCATAGAAGACTATTGATTTTTATTTTTTAAACTAAGTACATTTTAAAATTTTTAATTTTAATTCATTTGTCATGATGTCAAATTCACCTTTGCTGTTAAGTAAAACAAGCAGTTCATTTAACTTGATTTCTAAAAAAATCAAAACATTTGTTATCAACAGATTGATGATTCGATCACTTGCTTCTATTGTTTTTCTGCTCATTTTTTTGCAAGAAAATAGTATTGCACAAAAAACTGTTTTTACTGATAATTTCGATCGTGGTTCGGGTACGTCTTCTGCAATGAGCAATGGTGGCACTCCATCTATGACGTATGCTACTGGTACAACTTCTACGGTTACTGTCGGTGCTCCTGCTGGGTCAATCACTAGGTTGAATCAACAGTCTGGATCTAACTATTCAGCACAGATTCTATCGGGCGAAACTACCGGCACAACAGCAGTTCAAACTGCTGGTTTAACTTATTTCAATGGTGCAGTCAGTAATTTTGCAGCAGGATACAATTCTACCCTTAATAGTAATACATCTGAAGTAGTTTGGACGCTCCATATGAAAACAAACAGAGGAACCGCCAATCCTTTTTCGGGATGGGGTGCAGGAAACTATGCAGGAGCTTTCGTTTTGGGATGTACGAATAATTCATTTACAAGCGGCGCTGGGGGTAATGGTTATGCCGTTTCTATGGAGAGAGCTGGTGCCTCTGGTACAAATAATAATTTTAGACTTGTTAAATTTACGGGCGGTATAAATGGCACTAGAACTAACGTAATACTAACAGATACTACTGTATTTAAATTAACTACAGCACAAAACCAGGATTGGGTATCAATAAAAGTATCATTTACACCAGGTACCAATACCTGGAAATTATTTTTAAGAGATGATGGTGCTACTGCTAATACTGATTTCTCTACGGGGTTAACTCAAATAACAGATACCACTACAAGAGCTTCATCAGTAAGAGATAGTACCTATTCAAAAGGAGCACTTCCCTATTTTGGAGGTATTTTTAATCATTCTACCGGTGGAACATACACCGGAAATACTTTGTTTTTTGACAATATTTCAGTGACATTAAACACACCTACAATCTATAACCCATCAGTATCATCATTGTCTGGCTTTATTTATGGCTTTGGTACTGGTCCATCTACATCACAATCTGTAAAAGTAGGAGGGCGATATTTAACAAGTAATCTCAGTGTTACATCAACCTCTAATTATGCGATTTCGACCTCATCGGGAGGAACTTATTCTAGCAGTATATCTTTAACTCCAGTATCCGGAACGGTAGATTCTACTTTAATTTATGTAAGATTAATATCAGGATTGGCAGTTGCTTCTTATAACAGTGATAGTATTAAAGTAACCTCAACAAATGCCACAACATTAGCCGGAAGAGATAATGCAGCCGTATTATTAAATGGGTCTGTATCTAATCCTTCTATTTCTCTTTCGCCAACCTCGATTTCAAACTTTGCCGGTACCGCAGTTAGTGCAAATAGTACATCACAAAGTATAACGGTTACTGGTGTTAGTTTAGGAACAGATAGTATAACCGTTACGCCACCAACGAACTTTCAGATTTCTAAAGACAATAGTATCTGGAGTACAAGCTCATTTAAATTAGCCCCTGCAGGAGCTACACTATACATTCGTTTCAGTCCAACTGGATCTGGAGCCATAACCGGAAGTATCGGTTTTGCCGCTACATCTTCAAGTAATTCTCCAACGTTATCTGTTACGGGTAGTTTAACAACTTACTATTATAGAGGAAGTAGCGTAGGTAATTTAGAATCTACTTCAAGCTGGACTGGGAATTCCGATTTAACTTCAGGATCAACACCTGCAGATTTTACGACTGGCGGAGTTACCTATAAAATAACAACTAATGCTACCACTACTGGAGCATGGACAGTTTCTGGCACTAATTCTAAAATTGTATTAGGAGATCCTTCTGTTAGTGCAGTGTCTCTTACAATTGCAACAGCTGGTGCTATTACAGGAACAATAGACATTCTTGCTGCTTCATCGGGTTCTAATAATCTGGTGTTACAAAATGCAACATTACCAACATTCGGTACTTTAAACGCTGCTAGTACCGTTACCTATAATGGTTCAAAACAAACCGTATTAACTACACCAACATATGGTAATTTGACCATTAATTCATCTGATTCAACTTTCCTTGCAGCATCATTGTCAGTTATTAATCTTTCTGTAATTGGTTCTGGAAAATTTGCGTTGAACAATGGAACATCTGGTAGAACCTTGACTGTAACAGGAAATTATTCTGTAACAGGTACAGGCGGTTTAACCAACACCGGAGGGGCATCAACTTTTGCGATCAGTTTGACGGGTGCATCAAATACTGCAGTTAGTTCTGCTACAGGTTCTGATTATAGTAAATCAAATATTACAATCACTGGAGCCTATACTTTAGCAGGAAATTTCGAATACCCTACAACGGTTGCATCTAGAAATATCAGTGGGGCGGGTTCTCTAGATTTGAGCAGTTATACATTGAATTTATATCAGGGATATACGACTTTATCAACAATTACGACCTCATCTAATAGTATTTTAAAAACAGGGTCTACCTCTTCTACAAACATTCCATACCCAAGTGGCAGAACCTGGTCTGGTACATTAGAATTTACTGCATTAGGTGGAGGTTCTTACTTACAAGCGGGTACTTATAATAATGTAACATTTGATAATACTTCGGGAATAGATTCTGCAAGAGGAGATGTTGTTATAAATGGAACACTCACTACAACCGCTGGAGGTACAGTTGATATGGCTTCATACGCAATATCTGGAACCCTTTCTGGCTTGTCAAATGCGGGTATACTTAAGACTGCAAATTTGAGTACAGCTCCTTATCCTTCTGGTAAAACTTGGGGTGGAACTGTATTTTTTGTTGCATCAAGCGGTGGTCAATCTGTATTAGCCGGCACATATAACAATCTTACCCTAGCCAATTCATCGGGTATAGATTCTGCAAAAGGAGATTTAACTGTAAATGGTGCTTTTGTAACCTCAGTGGGTACAGTTGATATGTCTACTTATGCATTATTAGGTTCTATGTCTACTGTTACGCTTAACGGCTATTTAAAAACATCAAACACCTCATCAACGCCAATACCTGCATCTAAAACATGGGGAGGCACAGTTGAGTTTGCAGGTTCCTCAATAATAGTTCCTTCTCAAACATCTTATAACAATTTGATTATTACCAGTGCAACAGATACCGCACATAATAATATCACCATCAACGGAGACTTGACAATTTCAGGAATAGGTA
>CANFGZ010000138.1 GCA_947446585.1 Chitinophagaceae bacterium
CTTCAATAGTTGATCTAACTCTTATTTTACCCCCTCTTTTTCCGTCATTGTAATTGCTGGCATCCATTGTACCTCCGGTTTGAAAATCGGGAAGAATTTCAAACTTACGGCCTTTTAAAGCTTTTATAGAGGCCTCGATTAATTCGCAAAAATTATGTGGCAATATTTTGGTGGCCAAGCCTACAGCTATCCCTTCTGCTCCCTGAGCCAATAACAAAGGGAATTTCATTGGTAAAGTAACAGGCTCATTTTTTCTGCCATCATAACTCAATTGCCAATCTGTGGTCTTTGCATTGAAAGCCACTTCCAATGCAAATTTGCTCAGACGGGCTTCTATATAACGGGAAGCGGCAGCATCATCACCCGTGCGCACATCACCCCAGTTACCTTGTGTATCAATTAATAAATCTTTCTGTCCTAGATTTACAATAGCATCAGCAATACTGGCATCTCCATGAGGATGGTATTGCATACTTTGTCCGATGATGTTAGCTACTTTATTGTAACGTCCGTCATCCATTTCTTTCATGGCATGCAAAATTCTTCGCTGAACAGGCTTTAGCCCGTCTTCTAAAGCAGGAACCGCTCTTTCCAGAATAACGTAACTAGCATAATCCAGAAACCAGTTTTTATACTGTCCGCTAACCCCTTTATCACTGTGAGTATATTCTTCTTTTATTTTCTTTGTAGCCATTGTGATTTCTTAGTATTCAATATTATTATTCAGCCTTGGAATGGTATTTAATTTCGAAGTCTTTCATATTGGCAATTTTCCCCTGTACATCAAACTGATCCATGGCAATCAACACTTTTAATCTCCATAGCAGATAGGCATCACCTGTAGTATTTTTTGCTTTCGATAAAAAATTGTGTATTATTTTACTGGCTTTCTGCCAGTCGGGCATGATGAATCGCTTTAATTCGGAATCGTAAAATTCATAATCACTCTGTATAAGTTTTTTCCCTCCTTCCAGCAATCTTACGCCTTTATTTTCGGAACATATTTTTGTCCATTCATCCGGATCCACTTCAAATTCACTAAGCGTAATTTCTCTGGCTAATTTTTTAGCTTTTAAAAATTCTTTTGCAGGAATTTCTGATAACCAGGTAGGATAAAAAATATTTCCTTTTTCATTGATGAAAGGCAGATTGTTCAGGTAAAGAATCATTACTCTTCCCTGAAAAGCTTTCATGAAAGGCAGCAGCCAATAATATCCGCAAACATCATGTTTGTTTTGAGCCGCCCATATCCAGACAATTTCAGACTCATCGGAATTCATTTGAGCTACTACATCACTTATGGTTTTATTGTCATCATAATTTTCAGACAACTTGTTTTCATAATCTCCACCGGCAAGTACATTTTGCCACCATTGCTTGCGAGCATTGATACCTTCTTCACTGTAAATATTTTCGAGAGGGCCAACAGCAAAATCATCTCTGATTAAGCGAACTTCTCCTTGCATAGCATCATCCATAGCAATAGCTTCCTGCAATATTGGAACATCGGGTTCATTAAAAACAATATGTATCATTATCTTGGTTTAAAGTTTATTTAATAACTAATTCTTCAATCAAATCCAATTCAACACGTAAATTATCAATAATAAAATCCTGACGCTGAGGCGTGTTTTTTCCCATGTAATATTCAAGCAGATTTTGTACATGTTCTCCTTGTTCCATAATCACCGGTTGTAATTTCATATCAGCACCGATAAATCGAGCAAACTCATCAGGACTGATTTCACCCAATCCTTTAAAACGGGTAATCTCTGGTTTGCTACCCAGCTTTTTCATAGCGGCTTGCTTCGCAGTTTCATCATAACAGTAAATGGTTTCCTGTTTATTACGAACCCGAAATAAAGGGGTTTCTAAAACATACACATGCCCATTTTTTACCAGATCGGGAAAGAACTGTAAAAAGAAAGTCAATAATAAAAGTCGGATATGCATCCCATCCACATCGGCATCAGTTGCGATTACAATATTATTATATCGAAGTCCTTCATAGCCTTCTTCTATGTTTAAAGCGTGTTGTAATAAATTAAATTCTTCATTTTCATATACAACTTTTTTTGTCAGACCATAACAATTTAACGGCTTACCACGCAAACTAAATACGGCTTGTGTATTTACACTTCTTGCTTTGGTAATAGATCCACTCGCACTATCACCTTCTGTTATAAAAATGGTAGATTCTTTTTGTTTTTCAATGATGGTGTCTTTTTCTTTTCCGGTAGGTTCGTCATTATAATGATATTTGCAATCCCGCAGTTTTTTATTATGCAGATTGGCTTTTTTTGCTCTTTCATTAGCGAGTTTTTTAATTCCTGCTAATTCCTTTCTTTCCCTTTCATTTTGTTCTATTCTTCTTTTTAAAGCCTCAGCTGTAGCCGGATTTCTATGCAGAAAATTATTGAGTTCTTTTGAAAGAAAATCGCCAATGAAATTTTTCATGCTAGGGCCATTTTCATAAACATTCTGAGAGCCTAGTTTGGTTTTAGTCTGACTTTCAAAAACGGGCTCTTGTACCCGAACCGATATTGCGGCACAGATGCTTCCTCTGATATCACTGGCATCATAATCTTTTTTATAGAAATCGCGGATGGTCTTTACATATCCTTCTCTGAATGCGGCCAAATGTGTTCCTCCCTGTGTGGTGAATTGCCCGTTTACAAAACTGTAATATTCTTCACCATATGCATTTTCGTGAGTTACTGCGACTTCAATGTCTTCTCCTTTAATATGAATAATAGGATATCGAATCTCATCAGCATTTGTATTTTTTTCGAGCAAATCCAGCAGGCCGTTTTTACTGACAAATTTTTTGCCATTGAGATTCATTACCAGACCTGCATTCAAATAACAGTAATTCCAGAATTGCTTATCCAGATATTCCTGAACAAAATGATAATTTTTGAAGACAGTTTCATCAGGAATAAAAGTCACCATTGTTCCGTTACTTTCTTTGGAAGTAATTTCTTTGTGTTCTTTTATTAAAACACCTCTTTCAAATTCTGCAGTTTTTTCTTTGCCGTCTCGGTATGCAGTTACCTTAAAGTAATTACTCAGTGCATTAACGGCTTTTGTACCTACCCCATTCAATCCAACACTTTTCTGAAAAGCCTTGCTGTCGTATTTGGCTCCGGTATTGATTTTGCTCACAACATCTACAACTTTCCCTAAGGGAATGCCGCGTCCATAATCTCTGACAGTGATAGTTTTACCTTCTATATTTACATCAACATGTTTGCCATAGCCCATGGTATGTTCATCAATGCAATTATCTACAACTTCTTTTATCAGCACATAAACACCATCATCAGCACTACTGCCATCTCCCAGCTTACCTATGTACATACCCGGACGAAGCCGAATATGCTCCTTCCAGTCAAGGCTTTTGATGCTCTCTTCGTTGTATTCAATTAAATTCTTTTCAGCCATTTTTATGTAGTTTTCTTTGATACCAAATGTATTTACGCGAATATAATACTCCTATAAACTTGCGAATTTAATTGAATGAACGCGTTTATAGGTTTATTGATTTATCCACATATCATTTATAATGTGTGTAAAAACAATGAATTTGAAAATGAAAATGACATTAAAATCATAAATCAAGATCATTTTAAAAATCTATACTTTACAAATTGCACATATTCATTAGATTTGAGCTCATTTTCTAAAATTTAAATACAGTCGATATCAAGCTAGAAACCAACAAAGAAATTATAGCGGAGGCAGGTTCTGCCAGGCAGGAAGAAAATGAGGCCTTTCGTGTTTTCATAAAAAACAGAGATGCGAAGGCTATTGATAAAATGGTAGGCCAAATAAATTCAGAAGTAGAAAAAAAAATAGATTGCACCCAATGTGGGGCCTGTTGTAAAGGCCTAATGATTAATGTTACGCAATGTGAATCTGATGAGGTAGCCAGGCATTTGAAATTAAGTAGTTTTGATTTTGAAAAAAAATATATTGAAAAAAGTATAGGCGGTCAGCTCATTATAAACACAATTCCCTGCCACTTTTTATCAGAAAACAAATGCACTATTTATGAGCATCGGTTTAATGAATGCAGAGCATTTCCTCATTTGCATAAACCAAACTTTTCTGACAGATTGTTTGGGACTTTGATACATTATAGTATTTGTCCGATTATCTTTAATGTTGTGGAACAATTAAAAATAGAAACTGGTTTTAAATCATAAACTTAAGAACTGAAAATAACCAATATGAACCTCGATTTAAAAAATAAAACAGCTTTGGTTTGCGGGAGTACACAAGGTTTGGGATTAGCTGCTGCAATTGAAATTTCGATACTTGGAGCAAACGTTGTATTAATGGCGCGTAACGAAGAGAAGTTGAAGGCAGCAATAAAACTTCTGGATGTTGCAAAAGAACAACATCATCAGTATATCATCGCTGATTTCAGTGATCATCACAATGTACGTTCAGCCATCAACAATTTTATTGAACAAGGGAATAATATTCACATCCTCATCAATAATACAGGAGGTCCTGCAGGTGGTAAAGCCATCAATGCTACAGATGATGAATTTTTACAGGCATTTAGCAGTCATCTCATTTGTAATCATATTTTAGTTCAGGCCGTTGTACCCGGAATGAAATCTGCAGGATATGGAAGAATCATAAATGTGATATCCACTTCAGTTAAACAACCTATTGCCGGTTTAGGGGTAAGTAATACAATTAGAGCTGCGGTAGCTAATTGGAGCAAAACGCTGGCCTCAGAACTTGGAGGCTTTGGAATAACAGTAAACAATGTGTTACCGGGTTTCACCAACACGACCAGAGCAGATTATGTTATTAAAAAGAAAGCGGCTGATTTGAATAAATCTGAAGCAGAAGTAATGAAGGAACTGTTAGCAGAGATTCCTGTTGGAAGAATAGGACAACCTGAAGAGTTTGGTGCTGCAGTTGCTTTTTTAAGCTCCCCTGCTTCCTCTTATATTAATGGCATCAATTTGCCGGTTGACGGAGGAAGAACAAGCTGTTTATAATTAGAAAAATTTAGGGCATCTTGTTTTATACGCTTCATCACTGATGTGATTAGGCGAAAGCGCTTTGTATGCTAAAGTTACTTCAAGTCCACCTCTGTATTGAGATGCGGGAACCAACTTGCTGATATTAATATCATATGTAGTTCCGATACTCATTTTATAATAATCTAATTTTATAACAGGAATAATGGCATCATTCATTCTGTAAAAAACACCACCAGAAATACTTACTTTTTTGTCATCATCTGTTTGCACTAGATCATGCATCATCATTACACCACCTTGTCCTTGTGCGGCTCCACCTTGTTTAAACAAATCTACATAAAATGTTATCCGGTTAACTTCATTGGTCATTGTTGTAATGCCGGCATTAATAACAAATTTGGGGTTTAATCTAAAATCATTTTGTGGTTGAAAAGATACGCCAGGTTTAGTAAAATGAAAGATTCCTGCTGCGATGTAATAGTTTGTATTTTCTCCGGCTTCACTGCTGAAACTTAAACCTACGGTTGGATCCCAGTAGGTAAGACTGGTATTTGAAAAAGTTTGATGAGTTGGATTAGTTGCACTGAAAGACCCGCCCATATATTGATCATCAAATCTCAATTTTGTAGGATCAAATTGTTGCATCACCGGGCCGCCCATAAATGCTGCCGATAAAAAAGTATTTTTGTCGGCACTCAATGATTTATGATAATTAATAACCGGAAATACTTGAGTTCTGCTCAATTTAGAATCGCCGGCCATATCATTTGTAAGTTGAAATCCAAAGGTTACAAAGTCGCCGGTATTGTGCGAAACGATTTTTTTAAACTCCGCTCCTAATGCGATTGTTTTGTATGGAACAGTTACACTTTGCCATTGATTTCTGAATCCTGATGTGATTCTGATATCACCATCAAACAATCCGGCCAGAGAAGGATTTCTAAGAATAGGCAAATCGTAAAATTGAGAAAAATTAATATCCTGCCCAATTGAAAATTCGACACTGAGCACAAGCATCAGCGCAAGAATTAATTTGGTATAAAATTTTGTTTTCATAGTCTTTTATTATAGGATTATTGAATGATAGTAATGTTTCCTTTATACATGTATGGTGTTCCGTTATCACAGACTACTTCGGCAATATAAACAAACACGTCCGGAGTAGCTAGCACACCTTTAACCTTTCCGTCCCATCCATATTTAGGGTCATTGGGCTGAAAGGCTTGCTTTTCA
>CANFGZ010000139.1 GCA_947446585.1 Chitinophagaceae bacterium
AAAATTCGGTTCAATTTATCAGTCACAATCTTCAAGCGCTGCCAATACTTTATTTGGAGATTTGCAAATGCCTGAAATTGTGCCCCCTAAAATTTCCAGTTGTTCGCCTTGGCAACTTGTTGAGCAGCTAGATTATGAAAAAGAGGTTACAGGAATGTACATTAGCGGTCATCCTTTGGATAATTATCTGTTTGAGTTGAATAATTATAATATTATTCCCCTCAATGAATTCAATACCGTAAAATCTTTTATTGCAGAGAATCCGACGAGCAGAAATTTTAGGTTGGCAGGTTTAGTAATTGATGCTCAGCACAGACTAACAAAAACCGGGAAAAATTTCGGGGTGTTGCACTTAGAGGATTTTAGTAGTAAATCTGAATTTATGCTTTGGAGTGAAGATTACGTAAAATACCTAAACTATCTGGAGCCAGGAAGAATTATTTTAATTGAAGGTTCATTCAAACAACGATTCAACAATGGTCAGTTTGAATTTAAAATATCCAAAATGATACTTTTAGAAACCTTGAAATCTACACTTACCAAGCAATTGGTTATAGATATTTCTCCACAGCATGTTGATGACATTTTTGTTGATTTTTTTAATACTAATGCTATTAATCATCCCGGAAAAACTTCATTAAAATTCAATATTGTAGATACTTTAAATCAAAAAAGACTCACAATGAAGACCATGGAAATGGGCATTACGATGAATGATGACATGATAGAATTCCTAAACAAAAACAAACATATTGATGTTAGTGTAAAATTTCATGACAGCTTGACTTAAAATCGTATCCACATCAACAAAACAAAGATGTGGATATGTCAATTGTGCAATAATTAATTATGGACTTAAATTTGCAACCACTTCATTGTACTTTTTAAAACATAAAATATAAATATCATGGCATTAGAATTCACAGATTCAAATTTTAAGACTGAAGTTTTAGATTCAGATAAATTATCAGTAATAGACTTTTGGGCAGAATGGTGCGGACCATGCAGAGCTATCGGACCTGTTATTGAAGAATTAGCAAAAGAATACGACGGCAAAGTGAAAATCGGAAAAATAAATGTAGATCATAATCCTCAGGTTTCGATGGACTATGGCATTACCAGCATTCCTGCTATTTTATTTGTAAAAAATGGTGAAGTAGTAGATAAATTAGTTGGCGCACAACCTAAAGCTAATTTTGTAAAAAAGATAGAAGCTTTAAAATAAGAAAACTGTAACCCCCAAAAAAAAGGTTGTCTTTATTTAGGCAACCTTTTTTATTGTAATAGATTTCAGTTGAAATATCTGGAATTAATCATCTAATTTCAAAACAGCTAGGAATGCTTCCTGAGGGATTTCTACATTACCAATCTGGCGCATTCTTTTCTTTCCTTCTTTTTGTTTTTCTAATAGTTTACGTTTACGACTGATATCGCCGCCATAACATTTTGCGGTAACGTCTTTTCTCATTGCACTAATATTTTCGCGGGCAATTACTTTAGCGCCAATTGCGGCCTGAATGGCTATTTGAAATTGTTGTCGTGTAAGTAATTCTTTTAATTTTTCGCAAAGTTTTCTTCCAAATTCTTGAGAACGGCTACGATGAATAAGGGCACTTAATGCATCTACCTTTTCGCCATTTAAAAGAATATCCATCCTCACAATATCACTTTGTCTGAATTCTATAGGATGATAATCAAAAGAGGCATATCCTCTGGTTTGCGATTTCAATTTATCATAAAAATCAAATACAATTTCGGTTAATGGCATTTCAAAAGTAAGTTCCACTCTTGTAGGAGTAAGATATCCCTGATGAATAAGCATTCCACGTTTGCCAATACACAACGTCATGATATTGCCAATATAATCTGGCTTTGTGATGATCTGAGCTTTTATAAAAGGTTCCTCGATGCGGTCAGTTCTGGTGGGATCAGGTAATGTAGTTGGATTATGAACGTCTATTTTTTCACCTTTATTGGTGTAAGCAATAAAACTTACATTGGGAACTGTAGTTATAACGGTTTGATTAAATTCCCTTTCTAGTCTTTCCTGAATGATTTCCATGTGCAGTAATCCAAGAAATCCGCATCTGAATCCAAAACCAAGAGCCTGAGAAGTTTCTAATTCAAAAGTTAAAGAAGCGTCATTCAGTTGAAGCTTTTCCATGCAATCTCTTAATTCTTCAAACTTATCCGTATCAACCGGGAATATACCTGCGAAAACCATTGGTTTGACATCTTCAAAACCATCAATTCTTTCAAGAGTTGGATTAATAACATTGGTCAATGTGTCGCCAACTTTTACTTCTTTTGCATTTTTTATTCCGGTAATGATATACCCTACATCTCCACACAACACCTGATCTTTCTTTTCGAGACCGAGTTTAAGAATACCCACTTCATCGGCGAAATATTCATTAGCGGTACTAAAGAACTTCACTTTATCTCCTTTTTTAATTGAGCCGTTGAATATTCTGAAATAAACGATAATTCCTCTGAAACTATTAAAAACGCTGTCAAAAATCAATGCCTGTAAAGGCGCATTGGGATCACCTTGTGGTGGAGGAATTCTTTCACAAATAGCTTGCAGTATTTCGGTAATACCAATGCCTGATTTACCACTGGCTAATAAAATGTCTTCTTCTTTGCACCCAATTAATTCAATGATTTGATCCATAACCTCAGGAATCATCGCCCCATCCATATCAATTTTATTGATAACCGGAATGATTTCCAGATCATTTTCTATAGCAAGATATAAGTTGCTGATGGTTTGTGCCTGAATACCTTGAGTCGCATCGACCAATAGTAAAGCACCTTCGCAAGAAGCCAGTGCACGACTTACTTCATAACTAAAATCAACATGCCCTGGGGTGTCTATCAAATTAAGGGTGTATTCCCCCTCCTCTATATTTTTGGGTCCATTGCCATATTTATAAGGATAATTAATTTGAATGGCATGACTTTTAATGGTAATGCCTTTTTCTCTTTCGAGATCCATATCATCTAACACCTGAGCTTGCATATCACGCTCACTAATGGTATTAGTGGTTTGTAACAAACGGTCTGCCAAGGTACTTTTACCGTGATCAATGTGGGCAATTATACAAAAATTTCTTATCTTCTTCATTAAGATCCAAGCAGTTTAAGATTGCAAAATTAGCTTTTTTTAGGCGTAATTTCTACTTAATTCGGTAATAAAGATTGCATTTAATAATCTAATAAATATTAATCAGATTAATGGCTTTTCTATAATGCATTTATTATCTTTACAACCTTAAAACATTTTAATTTTTTAACAATGGACAATAATTTATTTAAAGACAATTTTTCAGGAAAATTTGAAGGAGATCCTGATCAAAACATTAATTTAAAGTTTTTAACTGCAAGCACAATTATTGGTGATAAAGTTTTAAATAATGAAGACGAAGACATGGGATCAATACATGATATCATGCTCGATATCCGTTCAGGGAAAATAGAATATTATGTAATAGAATTTGGAGGCTTTCTCGGAATCGGAGAAAAGTTTTTTGCCATACCATTCCATCTACTAAAAGTAGATCCTGAACATAAAGTTTTTCGCTTCAATGAAAAACGTGAAACCTTAAAAAAAGCACCTGGTTTTGATAAACATCATTGGCCAGAAACCAATGAGCATAAACAAGACTATGTAGATGTAAGCTGGGGCTTTTGGGACAATCCCGATGAAGAAGAATTCTAAGGTTTAAAAAATCTGGTCACTTTTACAAATCTCTCTGCAAAGTACTGACTCATTTGCGACTCCATAATTCCTCTCCTTCCTCCTGAGGCTGAGTGGATAAATGTGATTTTGTCATTTTGATTATCAGTGATAAAGCCCATGTGGCCAACGGTTCGGGACTTGGAATCACTCCCTGTAAACAGAATGATATCTCCTTTTTTACTTTCTGTGATAGGTACTTCCAGACCTGCATTGGTATACTCAACCGAAGTCCTTGGTGCTTTGATGTTAAAGTGATTAAACACATACCATACAAATCCTGAGCAATCGAAACCCATTTCTTTTGAACTGCCTCCAAAACTATACTTTATTCCTTTCAAACTTTTTGCAAATTCAATAAATTCTTCTGGCGTAGTTTTGCCGGGGTTTATGTTTACAGAAGCTACATGTCCTCTTATTTTAATGTGACTTTCAATGTCTTTATTTTTGGCTATGCCCGACATTTTTCTTGTATGGCTGCAACTTGATAAAAACAAAGCGGATAAGCTAATAAATATTAAAATCTGAATTGTAGTTTTTTGCATTGAAGTGATGTTTAATAAAAAAAATAGGCTGCTAATAAGCAGCCTATTTTTTAAAATATGAATCAGAAATAAATCGACTATTTCTTAATAAACTTACCTGCTACATTTGAATTGATTGAAATCAAATTGACAGTGTAAATTCCAGAAGCGAAATTATGAACATCAAATGGTATGATATTGTTTCCAGAATTTAATGTAATCGTTTGTTTTGCTACAGTTCTGCCAGCTGCATCGTAAATCATTACAGTTGACTTTTGTTGGTTAGGAGAAGTAATCAAAACATTTATGTTAGCTATTGTTGGATTAGGATATATTCCATCTATAGTCAATGTTGTTAAGTTACCATCTTTAATAACTACAACGTTACTCAATTTGCTGTGGTTGTCATAATCCATTTGAAGTAATCTGTAGTATTGGATACTTCCAAGGTAATTTACATCAGCAAACTGATAATTTAGATTTCCTGTATTATTACCTCCTGGTGCTAGTGAATTCACAAATCCAATTTTTGTAAAATCTACACCATTGTATGATCTCTGAATTTCAAAACCACGATTATTAACTTCATTAGCAGAAGTCCAAGTTAATTTGTTTGACTTTCCATTTTTAAAACCATTAAAGTTCAACAAAGTAATTGGCGCAGTGGGAGAAATAAATATGGTTACTTGGCTGCTTGCTATTAATCCACATGCATTCTGATTTGATGTAAGCGTCAATTGAACCACACCATTGTTTACTTCTTCTGCACTTGGGGTGTAAACTGCATTTAGATCTGTATTATCAGGTGTGTATGTACCATTTCCTCCTGACCAATATCCACCAATTGCATTAGTAACAATGCCATCTAAATTAGCTGATGTGCCTGCATCTATAGTTTGATTTGTTCCAGCATTAGCATCAGGAGCAGCAATAATGGTCAGATTTAAAAAGGCAGTAGAATCACATCCAGCATCATTGGTAAAGCCTGAAGCAGAATATGATCCACTCTCTGTATAATCGGTTCCGTTCCAATTAAACGTTCCACAAGCAGAAACATCTGTAGTGCTTTGTGTAGGAACACAAGCAGGTGTAATCGTAATAACAACATCACTTGTAACGGGTCCGCAAGTTCCCACATATTCAAGAGTTAATGTAACAGAACCATCAATTGTCTCTTGGGCACTTGGGGTATAAACTGCATTTAAATCTGTATTATTAGGAGTGAAAGTTCCAGTACCGCCTGTCCAGGTACCACCTATTGAACCGGATATTGATCCAGCTAATGTTGCATCTGCTCCTGCATTTATAGTTTGGTTTGTTCCAGCATTAACTGTAGGAGTGTTATTAACTATTAAATTCAATGTAGCAGTAGAATCGCATCCTGCAGCATTGGTAAATTGTTCAGTGTAAGTTCCTGATGTTGTATAATCTGCACCATTCCAATTATAGATGTCACATACAGTTGTATCAAAAATACTTGAAGTTGGCGTACATTCTGCAGTGTAGAATAAATCAATAAGAGAAATGTAGCCAAAGAAACTTCCAGATGGAACTCTAATATCAAAGCTCATTTCTGTTTTACCGGTAATGGTAAAATAAGCGGCATTATTGTAATTGGTGTTATTTGCAGCATCATAAGATTGCCATGTAGACTCATCTTGTCTTTTGATTTCAATAATTCTACTAGAATTGGCTATAGTTTTAGCTCCCCAGAATTTAACTGAATAAGTTTGATTAGGATTCAATCCGGTTAATTTCCAGCTTCCGTTAGTTGCACTTGGATCGGCAAAAGCATAATCCGTAGTTGCTGAGTTAATATAATCATTAACAACTCCAACAGTATTACCCGTATTAACGCCAGGGCCTGCTGGATTAAATGTACCATCAATACGATTTACCACTTCTAATCCAATGCCTGTTGCGGCATTTGCGGTATTAACCGCATCATTTGTTTTAACACCAACT
>CANFGZ010000140.1 GCA_947446585.1 Chitinophagaceae bacterium
AATAGGATTGGAACGCTTTTGTTAGGTTTTGGTTTTTCTTAGGTTTGAATATTTATGGCTTCAGAAGTATTGGAATTCGTATTGCTTATTTCCTATGTAAAAATATTAAGTGTAGTTTGAATTAAACAATGATCTAGATTGCAATTTCTAAAATTCGGCCTTACTACTAGTTTCGCCTAAGTAATCCTACTTAAAATGACCTGATTTTTGATTGAATAGTCATTATTTTTATTGATATTTGCCTAATCTTATAGCAATAATGAAGGTTTTAATCAAACAAGCACACATTATTTGTCAGGGCTCTCCTTACAACAATTCCGTAAAAGATATTTTCATTTCTGGAGGGATCATTCAGAAAATCGATAACCATATAGATGAAAATGCCGATCATATACTCAGTGTACCTGATTTGCATGTGAGTATTGGCTGGATGGATATTTTTGCCCATTTTTCGGATCCAGGACTTGAGCAAAGAGAGACATTAGAAACTGGGGCTGCTGCAGCTGCTGCTGGAGGGTTTACGGATGTGATGATTTTACCTAATACGCTTCCTGTAATTTCATCTAAAACTCAAATAGAATATATTACACAAAAGTCTGCCGCACTTCCAGTAAACATTTATCCAATTGGCGCCATAACCAAAAATGCAGAAGGAAAAGAATTAGCCGAAATGTACGATATGTTTGAAAGTGGAGCCATCGCTTTTTCTGATGGACTTAATTCGATTCAACGTCCTAACCTAATGATAAAGGCGCTTCAATATGTATTAGCCAATAACGCAGTTGTTATCCAAATCCCCGATGAGTTATCTATTTCAAATCATGGGCTGATCAACGAAGGCATTATCAGTACAAAGCTTGGACTGCCCGGAAAACCTGCAATCGCAGAAGAATTGATGGTGGCGAGAGACATTGAATTACTGAAATATACTTCATCTCAATTACACATAACAGGAATATCTACCCGAAAATCAATCAATCTTATTGCACAAGCAAAAAAAGCAGGCTTAAAAATTTCCTGCTCCGTAACGCCTTATCATGTTTATTTCACTGAAAACGATTTAACAACTTATGATACTCATTTAAAAGTAAATCCACCTTTAAGGACAACCGATGATCTTTCAGCGATAAAGGATGCACTTAATAATGGAATGATTGACTGTATCGCTTCTCATCATATCCCATTAAACTGGGACGATAAAACATGCGAATTCGAAAATGCGCATTATGGCATGATTGGACTGGAGAGTACATTCGGTGTATTAAATAGTGTTAGCAATAATTTAGAAAAACTCATCAATCAGCTTACCATTAATCCACGAAAGCTTTTCGGAATTAACTTGCCCGAAATTAATATCAAATCCTCTGCCTGTTTAACCTTATTCACCCCTAACGAAAAATACAGCTTCGATAAAACATTCATAAAATCCAAATCGAACAACAATGCTTTTATTGGCAAAGAGCTAAAAGGTAAAGTTATC
Source organism: Chitinophagaceae bacterium (assembly GCA_947446585.1). GTDB lineage: Bacteria > Bacteroidota > Bacteroidia > Chitinophagales > Chitinophagaceae > Ferruginibacter. Next base: position 1,481 of record CANFGZ010000140.1, read on the forward strand.
GCGATTATCAACAAAGGAAAGTTGTTGGTTAATTAACTGTCAAATATGCATAGCCCTATTTTTCAACAGCCATTTAAAATAAAAATGCAGCTTCCCTTAAAGTAATATTTATAAAAATGAAAAGTATCAGTGCAAAAAATAAAGGAATTATTATTTCATTTTTAATGATGCTTTTATCTTTTATTTTCTATCATTTATTAACGCCTCAAAATCTATACCTCAGCAGATATCTAATTATATCAATTTTTATAGTGGGATTATTATGGACATTAATAGATTACAAAAAATCCAGTAATGAGGCTTCATTCAAAGATTTATTTAATGAGGGATTTAAAAATTTCATTGTGGTTACTTTTTTTATGGCTTTGTATTCTTTCATTTTCTATAAGATTTATCCTTTGCCTTATGAATACGAAAATTTCATTGTAAATAATAAAGCATTATTACTAAAAGAAGGCAACAGAACGGCTAAAGAAATTAATGACAATGCTGCGCAATGGCGAAATTATTTTGTACCGCTGATCCTTTCCTTTTACAATTTTACTTTTTTGATTCTTGGAACGATTATTAGCGGCATTACGTCTTATGTTTTCAGCAAAAAAAAATAACTTACTTTAGCAGTATAAATTTATAAACCAAGTATAAACCGAATAAAATGGACGTTACCATTGTCATTCCACTTTTCAATGAAGACGAATCACTTCCAGAGCTAACAGCCTGGATTGAGCGAGTGGTCAACGAAAATAACCTTAGTTATGAAATCATTATGATTGATGATGGAAGCACTGATAATTCATGGAATGTAATTGAGCAACTACGTGCCGTGAATTCAAATATCAAAGGAATAAAATTTCAAAGAAATTATGGAAAAAGTGCAGCATTAAATGAAGGATTCAAAGCGGCACAGGGACAAGTTATCATTACCATGGATGCTGATATGCAGGACAGTCCTGACGAAATCCCCGAATTAAGAAAAATGATCCTTGAAGGCAATTTTGATATTGTAAGTGGATGGAAGAAAAAAAGATTCGATAATACCCTCACCAAGAATATTCCAAGCAAACTTTTTAATGCCGCTGCCAGAAAAATGAGTGGCATAAAATTAAATGATTTCAATTGCGGATTAAAAGCGTATAAATATAAAGTAGTAAAAAGCATTGAGGTTTATGGCGAAATGCATCGTTATGTTCCTGTACTGGCCAAATGGGCAGGCTTCAGAAAAATAGGCGAAAAAGTGGTGGAACACAGGGCCAGAAAATTTGGTGTAACTAAATTTGGATGGGATCGTTTTATCAATGGATTTTTGGATTTAATGACTATTTTCTTTGTTGGAAAATTCGGAAAACGTCCAATGCACTTTTTTGGTTTATGGGGCACCATTTTCTTTCTTTTTGGATTTGCAATATTTATTTATTTATCCGTTTCCAAATTCTTTTTTGAAGTTACCGGAATGACACAAAGACCGTTGTTCTTTTTTGCTTTATTGGCAATGATTATGGGAACACAATTATTTCTTTCCGGATTTATTGGCGAATTGATTGCCCGAAATTCTTCTGAAAGAAACCATTATCTCATTGAACAAAAAATCGGACTTTAATTTCCGGATTTAATTAGCAAATTTCTTTTTTCTTTATTGGCATCAAATTCAAAACATATTATTATCATTGGACCAGCACATCCTCTAAGAGGCGGACTGGCTTCTTACAATGAAAGGCTGGCAAGAGCTTTTATTGAACAACATCATCAAGCCGAAATATTTACATTTTCTCTTCAGTATCCTGGCTTTTTATTTCCTGGCACTACTCAATATTCTTCCGAACCTGCACCTGCAGATTTGAACATTCATGTTGCTATAAATTCAGTCAATCCTTTCAACTGGATTAAAATTGGACGAAAATTAAGACTATTAAATCCTGATATTATAGTGGTTCGCTATTGGCTGCCTTTTATGGGACCTTGTCTGGGTGCTATTTTAAGAATTGTCAGAAAAAATAAACACACGAAAATTATTTGTATTGCTGATAATATTATTCCGCATGAAAAAAGAATTGGAGATCACGCATTTACCAATTACTTTATCAAACCTGTGGACGCTTTTATTACCATGAGTAAAAAAGTATTGAAGGATATGAATGATTGGGATTCCGCCAAAAAAACATCATTTGTACCTCATCCCTTATACGATAATTTTGGAGAAAAAGTTTCTAAACAAGAGGCGCGCAAAAAACTAGGCCTGACAAATGAAAACAAAATTGTTCTTTTTTTTGGATTCATCAGAAAATATAAAGGACTTGATCTTTTATTCGAAGCCATTAAATTACTAAAGGACCGGAATGCAATTAGTAATATAAAATTTCTGATTGCTGGAGAATTTTATGAAGACAGAAAAATTTATGATGAGCAGATAAAAAATTTAAATATTGAAAGTGAACTGATTTTAAGAACCGATTTTATTCCAGATAGTGAAGTGAAATATTTTTTATGCGCAGCCGACACCGTCATACAACCTTATAGAAACGCAACCCAAAGCGGCGTCACTCCTCTTGCCTATCATTTTGAAGTGCCAATGATTGTAACAAATGTTGGCGGATTACCATCACTGGTTCCTGATGGAAAAGTAGGTTTGGTCGCCGAGCCTAATGCAGCATCTATTGCCGATAAAATAAATGAGTTTTTCATTTACGGGGATACCCATTTTTTGCCTTACTTAATTGAAGAAAAAAAGAAATACAGCTGGGATGTGATGGTCAATGAAATTATTAAGCTATCCGGCTTTTAATATGAAAAATCCTAAATCACAAAAAGAAACATTATAATCGTATTAGCCATTTGCCTTTATTTTATTGTGCGTCAAAATTCATCTTGTTTACACTTCTCAAATCAACTAAATTATCTAATTTGCAATCCATATGATATACAGAAGTAAAGCACCCTTAAGAATCGGTTTGGCCGGAGGAGGAACTGATGTAAGTCCATATTGCGATTTATATGGAGGCGCCATTTTAAATGCTACGATTTCATTATCTGCTTATGCAAATATTGAACCTCTTGATGATAAAAAAATTATCGTTGAAGCACTTGACCGTAAAGAAATTCAAATTCATGATTTCAATTCCCAGCTTCCTATTAATGGCGAACTCGATTTATTGAAAGGCGTTTACAACCGGGTTAAAAAAGAGTTCTCATTTCCTGATTCAGGATTTCGGCTTTCTACTTTTGTAGATGCACCTGCAGGGTCGGGATTAGGAACGTCTTCTACATTAGTTGTCGCAATCCTCGGCGCCTTTGTTGAAATGCTTAAATTACCATTGGGTGATTATGACATCGCTCATCTGGCATATGAAATTGAAAGATATGATTTGGGATTAGCAGGCGGACGACAAGATCAATACGCAGCAACTTTTGGAGGTGTAAATTTTATGGAATTTTACGGCAATGATAAAGTCATTGTAAATCCGTTAAGAATCCGTTCGCATTATTTACACGAACTCGAAAACAATCTCGTTCTATATTTTACGGCTACATCAAGAGAAAGTGCTACAATAATAAAAGAACAAGTAAAAAATGTAACCAGTAAAGATGAAAAAAGTATAGACGCCATGCATCAGTTAAAGGAACAGGCAAAAATGATGAAAGACGCTTTGCTTAAAGGCAAACTTTCTGAATTTGGGGAAATACTTGATTTTGGTTTTCAACAAAAAAGAAAAATGGCCGCAAATATCAGCAATAGCGCCATTGAAGAAATTTATGAATCAGCAAAAAAAGCAGGCGCTACCGGAGGAAAAATAAGTGGCGCAGGCGGTGGTGGTTTTATGATTTTCTATTGCCCGGGGAATACAAACTATGCTGTAAAAGAAGCCCTAATGAAGTTCGGTGGCGAAGTAAAAAATTACACGTTTACTAAATATGGTCTTTCTAGCTGGAGTGTGTAATATTAATTCAAAAATTAAAAGTAAAAATTTAAAAATGAGTGATCAAATTAAGAAGATTATACAAGAATCTATTGATGTAAAATCTCAATTACTAAATGATGAAACAATTATAAATACATTATCATCATGTGTAACCGATATTGTAAATGCCTTTAAAAATGGAAATAAAGTGTTGTTTTGCGGAAATGGAGGAAGCGCCGCTGACGCTCAGCATTTAGCAGCAGAATTCAGTGGACGATTTTACACAGACCGAGATGCATTACCTGCAGAAGCCTTGCATGTAAACACTTCTTATTTAACCGCAGTAGCTAATGATTACAGTTATGATGTGGTGTATTCAAGAATTATCAAAGGCATTGGTAAAAAAGGCGACGTGCTTGTTGGATTAAGCACTTCAGGAAATAGTGGCAACATTGTTAAAGCTTTCGAAACGGCTAAAGAAAAAGGCATGATCACCATTGGATTGACAGGCGCTACCGGTGGAAAAATGAAAGACTTAAGCGATTATCTTTTGAACGTTCCATCTACAGACACACCAAGAATTCAGGAAAGTCATATTTTATTGGGACATATTATTTGTCAGCTTGTTGAAGAACAATACTTTAATACAACAACCTGATCTTATGATTTCTGAAAATCCATTAAAAAAAGGGCCGGAATTAAACCTGGAGAAAAATTACGAATGCATCATTCTCGCCGGGGGTTTAGGT
>CANFGZ010000141.1 GCA_947446585.1 Chitinophagaceae bacterium
CAATGAAAGTCCTTTTTTCATTAATCTTTCGGCCCCATCAAAATCCTGATTGGCCATAGCCAAATTGCCCTGAATGGTATAATAAACCGATCGGATGGGCTTGATTAATAGTGCAGGAAATTTAATTCCGTCAACAATTCTTTTTGCTTCAACCATATCGCCAGATTCCATTGCAGACTGGATTAACCGCATGGGTCCAAGAAGAAAATGACCCAAAATACAAATAACCGATATAAGGTATATAATAAAAGATGGCCAAAACCCAGCTTCCATGTTCACATAAACAGCCAGGGCCAACAGAAGCAAACCCAACCAAAGGCGAAATTTAATAAAGAGATTCAACCACTTCATAGTAAAAAATTAGGGGGCAAAGATAACATAAACTTCTGCAGATAAGTTTGGGTTAAATTAAGAAAATGGAAAATAATTGAGCGTAGTTGCTTGAGTAAAATATTGATAATGTGTGTATTATTTTAGCTCGATAAAATTCAAGAGAATTTAGTGGGAGGGGTAAAGAAAGTTTAGTCGAAAAATTTGGCCAGGTCGTAGCCGAACACATAATGTCGAAATATCACAATGTTATAACAGCACCAATGATTAAAATTTAAAAATCACTCTTTCCTTCCCTATTTTAGAGTATTTTTGCTCGCTCAAGTAGCAAAATATTATATAAAGTATATTTTGTTTTTACGTTTATAATCATCTTAAATCAACACGTTGAAAAAAATTTACTCCCTCTTTATTTTGGCCTTTTTTGTTTTTACTCAAACAAGTACAGCCAATACTACCACATGCACAGCTCAATTTACTTTTACAGTAAACAACAATACTGTTCAGTTTATTTCTGCAAGTAGCGTTGATTCTTCTCTTATCAATACTTGGTATTTTGGAGACGGTGTTTCAGGTAGCTCATTAGCCAACCCATCGTATACTTTTTCTAGTTGTGGTACTTACACAGTTTTTCACCAGGTAGAACAGTTTGATAATAATGGTAATTTGATATGCCAGGATAGTACATTTCAAGTGGTAACCATAATTTGTAACACACCTTGCAGTGCAGTTGCTTCTTTTTCTGCTGTGATGGTAAACAACCAAACCAACGTATATGAGTTTGTAAATAGTTCTGCTGTAACGCCCAATAGTTCTATATTGTGTCATTGGAGTTTTGGAGACGGTATAAATATCACAACACAGAATCTGAGTAATCAAGTTCATACTTACGGAGCATCAGGCTTATATAATGTTTGCCTGGTTATAACTTCAGGTATTCTTGGCACAACCAATGTTTGCAGTGATACATTTTGCATGAGTGTACAAGCACAGGTTAACAACACCCCATGTAATCTCACAGCAAATTTCACAACAGCAAATACTTCTTCCTCAAATACAATTTCATTTGTAAATGCCAGCACTGGTTTTGCTGCAGGTGATTCAATCAGATGGACATTTGGAGATGGAACGGTTAGTTATGATTTAAATCCAACTCATACATTTGCAAATGCGGGTACCTATAACGTTTGTTTGCGTCTTGTAAATAATACATTGGGAGCTCCTCCTTGTGTAAGTGAAAATTGTCAGCAGGTTACCATTTTGGATAGCACACCTTGTAATATCTCACCAAGTTTCACCTACCAAATTTCACCTAATCAAAGCAATTTGTATGTATTTACCAATACAAGTGTTGCGTCAACACCTATCACTATGGTGAATTGGAATTTTGGTGATGGCACAACGAATACTATTAATAATCCTACATATCTTTTCACTACATCTGGTACTTATAATGTTTGCATGCAAGTAATCACCTCAAACGGATGTACAGCTTTTACATGTTCAACAATAGTAATCGCTCCAACACCACAACCATGTAATTTAATTGCCGGATTCACATATGCTCCGACATCTGCAGTAAATACATTTGCTTTTGTAAATGCCAGCACTGGTTTTGCTGCAGGTGATTCAATCAGATGGACATTTGGAGATGGAACGGTTAGTTATGATTTAAATCCAACTCATACATTTGCAAATGCGGGTACCTATACCGTTTGTTTACGTCTTGTAAATAATACATTGGGAGCTCCTCCTTGTGTAAGTGAAAATTGTCAGCAGATAACCGTTGCCGGTACAAACCCTTGTAATATCATTCCGATTTTCTCTGCAGACACTTTATCTCCAATAAATAATTATCTTTTCACAAACACTACTGCTTCATCATCAGCTACAATGTTTACTACCTGGAGTTTTGGTGATAGTACTACAGCAACAGGCAATCAGGTTTATCACGTTTATTCTCAATCTGGAATATATAATGTGTGCATGCATGTAGTTATTAATAACACCTGTGTTGCTGATACTTGCTTAACCATCTCGGTAACGGTTCCTAATCCTACCCCTTGCAATGTTCATGCTATGTACACATCAACAAGCGTAAACAATCAATCTAATGTAATTGAATTTGTAAATTCATCCACTACCGGAACAACGTCTCCTACAGGGGTTTACAGCATTTGGTCTTTTGGTGATGGCTCTCCAATAGTAAACGCTCCGGGTGTAGGCAACCAGGTACATACTTTTACTGCTTCTGGTTCTTATACCATTTGTTTAAAAATTATTGTAGCTCAGCCTAATACTGGAATAACTTGTGTAGACAGTATCTGTCATACTATTCAAGTGCAGGTTCCTAATCCTACGCCTTGCAATTTGAATCCGATTTTTACAGTAACCAATGACCCTAATGATTCGAGTATCTATGTCTTTACGAATACAACTATTACCAATAATGCACCTTTGGTAACCTGGTTATTTGGAGACAGCACAACTGCTACTGGAAATATTACAACACATGCATTTAATCATTCAGGCATTTATAATGTTTGTATGTATATTACTGTAAATAATACTTGTTTTGCTGATACATGTATAACAATTACCGTTAGTGGTAATTCTAATCCTCTGCCTTGTAATTTAACTGCGAATTTCAACTGGCAAAATTCAGCTCAAAATTCAACAGCTGCTGCTAATACCGTTTACTTCTTAAATTCAAGTTCGGGATTTGTTTCAGGAGACCTCATTACCTGGAATTTTGGCGATGGTAGCACATCAACCTTGGCGAATCCTTTTCATACATATACAGGAGCAGGGCCTTACAATGTATGTTTAAGGGTAGAACATTTACTAAATCTGCCTGGCGCTCCACCTTGTGTAAGTGAAGTTTGTCACGCTGTCTCTGTTCCGCAAATATTAGTTGCCTATCCAAATCCAACAACCAATATTGTGAATGTAAATCTTTCTTTAGATAGTACATCACAGGTATATGCATTCATTTACAATGCACAAAATGTTTTGGTTGCTCAATCAATTTTTCCAGGATTCTCCGGAAACAACACGATAACTTTTAATACTTCAAATTTGACTGCTGGCTATTACTCGATTAGGATTTATTACAACGGTCAGTTCTCTGTAGCCAGGTTTGTGAAATTGTAAGTACACTTTAAAATATTATTAAAGCCCACGGTTTCGGTCGTGGGTTTTTTTTATTATAACTTTTTGAGTCAGTTGTTATCGTTTTTCAGATGGAAAACTATTAATAAAAATGTATTTTTGCAACCTGAATAAAGAATGGTATAAATCAGGTCCCGTAGTTCAATGGATAGAATAGAAGTTTCCTAAACTTTAGATCCAAGTTCGATTCTTGGCGGGACTACATTTTTATTTTGAAAGATAATAATGGTCTTTGCTAATAATATTTAACTGCCATTATTATTTCTTTTACCATTTGCCAATCAATTCCATTTTTGTAAATAATGTAAATTATGGATTTCGATTCCATTTATGTATATTTATACAAAAATGGAATTTATGATTTCTCGAGCCATATTCGATGAGGCTAAATTGGCACTAAAGCAATTTCGAGCACTCTGTATTACCGGACCCAGGCAAAGTGGAAAAACAACACTGAGTAAGGCACTTTTCAAAGGAAAGCCGTATGTAAATTTTGAGGATCCAGTTGTTCAAGACTTGTTTCAAAAAGACCCTCGTACATTCTTAAAGAATTATAATACCGGTGCTATATTTGATGAAGTTCAACGTGTGCCTGAACTTTTCAGACACTTGCAAGTTTTGATGGATAAGAATACATCTAGGGGTCAATTCATTCTTACAGGTTCTAATAACTTTCTTTTACAAGAACAAGTTTCCCAATCTCTTGCCGGACGGGCAGGATATCTGACCTTGTTACCATTCAGTTATCAAGAGCTAAAAGATGCCAAATTACCGGTGGGAGATATACTTACTAATATGTTGACAGGAGGTTATCCAGAAATATGGTCTGAAAATTTACTTCCACAAAAATGGTTCAATAGTTATATTCAAACTTATATCCAAAGGGATGTCAGGCAATTGAAGAACATTTCCAACCTAGCCTTATTTAGTCGTTTCGTTGTTCTCTGTGCTAACTATGCCGGACAAATTCTTAATCGCGATGAATTATCCAAACAAGTGGGTGTTGATACTAAAACCATTCAATCTTGGTTGGGATTATTGGAGAATAGCTTTATTCTATTTCAATTGCAACCTTGGTATAATAATCTAAATAAGAGGATTGTAAAAAGTCCAAAAATATACTTCTACGACACGGGTTTACTTTGTACCCTACTCAACATTTCATCAAAATCAGGTTTAAAAAATCATCCAATGGCTGGTGCCATTTTTGAAAATTGGTGTATTTCAGAAATAAAAAAGAACAAATGCAACCAAGGCGAAAGCAATGGAATTTTCTATTTCCGGGATAATCTTGGAAATGAAATCGACCTTATTATTGAAAAAGAAACAGGGCCTTTAGCTTTAGAAATCAAATCAGCAACTAAACCTGACCGCAGTAATTTAAAAGGACTCAAGTATTGGAAAAAGTATCAACCCAATTCCAACGGCCTATTACTTTATCAGGGAAAAAATGCTCCTTCAGAAGATGATAATATACAATTCATAACATGGAAGGATTTGGATTCCATCCGGTAATAAATATCAAATCCTCTTCCAACCTCTTCGAACTCATTTCCATTAGGACCACCCAGCGAGAATTTTGGTCAATCTGCATAGGTTGACCATTTTTAATTTCCCTTCAAAACGCTTGATCTAACAGCAATCAAGGAGAAGAAGCAGATAAAATGAGAAACGAGAATAAAATATAAGTCTTAAGGCCTTTGCCAAAAGAATGACGAATCATTTGTTTTAAAAACAGCTACTTTTTTACCCTTATGAGTTGAACTTTCAATATGATTGTCTTGATCTTCTATTGATAAGAGTTTTACGTAGTTAACTACTTTACGATCCTTCCAGGTTTCTGTATCATACTCACTCGTCAATGGACATTCTAATCGGTACAAATTCTTGGCCATGTAGTTTTCTAAATAATACTGTTTAGTTTGTGTTTGCTGTCTGTTCCAATTGGCATCAGGATTAAGTATAAGTGGCTTGCCATTAATCAATCTTTTGCGCACCTCTTCTATACCCAATAATTCACCACTTTCATTCATCACATACGCATCCATAGTTGGGTCAATCCAAATCCATTTATTTAAATCATTGCTGTAAACCATATTGATTACATGACAATCCGGATCTGTAGTATCCTTTGGTAAACAAGTAACAAACCGTGATTTTATTCCCATTGACAAATAACATTCATTCAACACCGTTGCGAGACCGCGGCAATTTAATCCCCTGCCCTCTTTTTTACATACCGAAATCATGTTCAATGCATTTCTAACTTCAGGATTACCATGCATTCCATCATGGGGAATTAAATAATGAATCCAATGCAACAAGTTGATGATTTTTGAAACCTCACTCCCAGTGCCAGCAATTGAATCCAATTTTAATTCCTGTCTGATTTTAACAAGACTTGGGTTATCCATTGGCTGGTATTCAAATTTGGGAATACTACTGCTGGTTGAATTATTATAATTTTTTGCTGTTTTTAAAATTGACAAATAAGACTGCTTGAATTGTACTTGAGTGAATGCTGAATCTTTTCCATTCAATAAAACAATGAAATCGTATTTCCAATTTTCATCCTGCTTCACTTTGATTTTTATAGAATCTA
>CANFGZ010000142.1 GCA_947446585.1 Chitinophagaceae bacterium
ATATGACAAGTATCGGAACTTTATTTGCGTTTATCCTTGTATGTAGTGCGGTGATTATTTTAAGAAAAACGAATCCTGAATTGCACCGCGAATTCAAAACGCCTTTAGTACCGTTAGTTCCTATTTTAGGCATTATTGTTTGTGCGGCTATGATTTTCGGACTTGGCTGGACTAACTGGGCGAGATTGTTTGGATGGTTGGCCTTAGGTATGATTATCTATTTTGGATACAGTAAGAAGAGAAGTCATTTGAAATAAGAAATGCTTTTTCTCTCCCAATAAAATGAAAGCCCACGAATTTAAATCGTGGGCTTTTGTTATAAAATCAAAATTGAAAATTCAAAATTAAAAAATCGAAAAACGATTTACCCCAAAGAATTTTAAATATAAAAAGAAATAATATTAATCACATTAAAAAAAACTCCGCGAAAACTCTTGCAACTCATCTTCTTTGCGGTAAAATATCATTCGTGAATTCGTGGTTAAAGAAAAACTCAGTCGGAGACTGAGCTCTCTGGTAGACACCGGTCAATAGACCGGCGCCATTCCTGGAAAAAAACAATTACTGCATTCGTGGTTAATCCAACATAACACAATCAACTCCCCCTTCGGGGGATTTAGGGGGCTACCTCCACCTCATCCATAAATATATGCGTATCACCACCCGCGCCTTCATGCCAAGAAGGTAATTTACCAAACTGCTCTGCTACAATTTTTATATAACGACAAGATTGTTTTTCAAAAACAGCTTCTACTTTTTTAGTTTGAGGATTTACATCTTCGATAGGAATATAATTTTCTCCAACATATACTTTTTCAAAAGTCACGCCATCATGCGAAATGAAAACACTTACTTTCTTAGGCATCACAATCCAGGCACGAACATCCTGTAAAAAACCGATACTAACTTTCGATATTGAAGTTTGTTTTTTCAAATCAATAATCACTTCAGGATTTTTTAATTGATAACCTTGCCAGTTGCCCATGCGCCAGTTGGTAGTTCCATGAATACCGTCGATTAAGCCATCAGCCCCGCCACCGTTGTATTGCGGCTCGTATGTTGTGTTTAATTTTACAGACCAATTATTTGACTTTTTTCTAAATGAAGATGAAGTAACAAAACTGCGGTTATTGTCCTTATCAATTGCAATCGCTTTTATTTCCATTGAACTATCAATCACAAAAGGATGAGTAAACAAATTCATTTTCTCATTTGGCGTTTCTCCATTTGTTGAATAATAAATTTTCACACCTTTTTGAGGAGATGAAATCGAAATCGTTTTCTTTCTGGTAAGTGAAATATTTCCACCATCGATAATGGGATTCAATACAATTTTGGCATCGGTCATTTTCGAGAGCTCTTCGTCATTATTAGCAAGTGTAAAACAATTAAGCGGCAATGCTGCCATATTGAAAGTAACCAAACCTCCGTTGGCAATATCTTCATGATTTAAATATGGATATTTCCATTCCTTTGGTCTTAATGAGCGAGATGTACTGATCAAAGCATTTTGGATATAAAAGTTTTTATCATTTTTATTGACAGCGTTGACTACAAAAGACTTTCCATTTTCAAGATGAATTTCTGCCAAACTAAATTGAGGAGATCCAATCATGTATTTGTTGTTTGCTGGAGTTACGGGATAAAAACCCAAAGCACTCATCACATACCAAGCGCTCATCTGTCCGCAATCCTCATTACCTATCAACCCATCAGGTGAATTTTTGTAAAACTCATTCATCACTTTGTTGGCATAGAATTGAGCTTTAGCCGGGTTGTCGGTATAATCATAGAGATAAATAATATGGTGACTAGGTTCGTTTCCATGTGCATATTGACCAATCAAACCGGTGATATCACTTTGATCCCTTCCTGTAGTTTTGGAATTTTCATTGAATAAAGCATCGAGTTTTGTTTCTAGTTTTTTCTTTCCCCCCATCATGCTGATATAACCATTAATGTCTTGCGGAAAATAAAAAGAATATTGCCAGCTGTTGGCTTCTGTAAAATGATTATTGACTTCACGTGGATCGAATGGAGAAATCCAGCCGCCATTTTTTCGAGGACGTACAAATCCGGATTGAAAATCAAGAATATTTTTGTAATACTGAGCGCGCTTGATATACTTCATGTACGCTTCATTGTTACCTAAAGATTTTGCATACATGGAAATACAATAATCATCATAAGCATATTCTAAATTTTTACTTACACTTTCATGTTCATCTTCAACGGTAATCATCCCATTAGACATCAAAGCCGGCAAACCTAGATGATTCCAAGTTGCAGACTTCATCATAGCTTGAAGTGCCATTGTGGTATCAAATTGATTGATACCTTTCATGTATGCATCAACGATAACAGGCACACTATGATACCCAATCATACAATCCGTTTCACAAGACGACAATTCCCAAACAGGCAATCTTCCACCCTGCTGGTATTGAACCAAAAATGTTTTGATGTAATCTAATGTACGTTTTTGATCAATGATGGTATATAAGGGATGAGCAGCGCGATACGTATCCCATAATGAAAACACAGAATAGTAAGTAAAGTCTTCAGCTTTATGAATCTGGTTATCTCGGCCACGGTACTGACCATCTACATCCATGTTGATATTAGGTACAACAGCAGTATGATACAATGCTGTGTAAAAAACCGTCAATTTATTTTTATCATTCCCTTTTACTTCTATCTTAGAAAGTTCAGTATTCCATTTTTCTTCAGCTTGTAATTTCACCTTAACAAAATCAGTACCTGCGGTTTCTGTTTCAAGATTTTTTTTCGCGCCATCTATACTAACTGGAGAAATAGCGACTTTAACAAACACATCTTTTGATGCATTCATATCAAATGAAAAATAAGCCTTTAGATTTTTTGAACTATCTACGTTCTTAATGCCATTGTCAATCAGTAGATCATTATTCCAAATTCCCATTTTTGTGATTGGGGAAGAAAATTTAATTACAAAATAAACATACTGATTATCAGCCCAAGCTTTGCTTCTTCTCAATCCGGAAACAGTGTACTCATCTTCAATTTTCAATGAAGACTGAAGCACTTCGTCTCTATGTTTCAAATCAAGAACGACATAGTTATTTTCAGCATTGGAAAATGTATAATGATGAAACCCCACTCTTTCAGTTGTGGTCAATTCAACATCAATATTATCGTCCAATAATTTCACTTTGTAATAGCCCGGTGATGCTGATTCAGAATTATGGGAAAACATTGAACCATATATTTTATTGCTTGGAGAAGGATTCCCATTGCCGGGCATCAACAAAATATCTCCATAATCAGTGCAGCCAGTACCGCTTAAGTGCGTGTGTGTAAATCCGTATATAAAACTATCTGAATAATGATAGCCACCGCAACCATCCCATCCATCTAATCTTGTATCAGGACTTAATTGCACCATACCATGAGGCACCACTGCACCCGGATAAGTATGGCCGTGTCCCCCTGTTCCGATAAATGGATTTACATATTGATTAAAGTTGGTTTGAGAATAAGAACAGGTGCTAATTAGAATTATGAATAGGATTAGAATTTTTCGCATTAGTATATTTTTATTTGGTAGCCCCCTCAATCCCCCGAAGGGGGAAGTTGCTTGTTTTTTTTTGTTTACAACTTTTTTTAAATAATAGAACATTTTGAACATTTTTGAAAAAAAAAGCTTCCCCGAAGAGAAGCTAAGTTATTAATTATTTCGAAGACATTTTTAGAAAGGTAAATCATCATCCGACTTGGCTGATCCCATTTCTGCGGGAGCATGAGTGGGTGAAGCTGAAGCGACAGTTGTTGAATTTGCATAACCTGGAGTTGCGCCTTCGTTACCACTGTTACCTAGCAATTGAACATTTTGCACACGCATTCTTAATGTAGCGGCAGGTTGTCCTTCTTTGTTGCTGTATGCATCTGCTTCAGGAGAACCTTCGGCATAAACCGTTCTTCCTTTGGTTAAATACTGAGCTACTGCAGTTCTATCTGTCCAGTAAGCACATTCTACCCAGGTTGTTCTTTCTTTTTGATTACCCTGTGAATCTTTGTAACGCTCGGTGTGAGCCACGCTGAAGTTGATGACATTTTTACCATTTACTTCTTTTACGATGCAATCTTTTCCCAGATTGCCAATGATCTGTAACTTAATCATGTTTTTTGTTTTTAATTGTTATCGATGTATCTAATAATATTTTTGAAGGTATGATTTTGCTAAAACAGATATATTCATTTTGAGAAGCAGTTTTGCACAAGAAATGAACAAAGAATGTTTGTTGTTTGGTGTTTGGTCGCTGCGCTTGTTTGGTGTTTATTTTTTGGCGCTTGGAGTTTGAAGCTTACGCCATTAAACCCTGCCTACCAGCAGGCAGGCAGTGTAGCGACTTAAACTTTCAAACCTATTGAACTTTTTGAACCTTTGAAACAAATTAACATCAGTTCATCTTCTTCTTCAACGTACTCACCTGATCCTGTAAATTGTTTACCAGATTGGCCAATGAATTTACATCCCATCTTTGCTGAGAAGCTACTTTTCCTATAACCACTTGAGCCTGCCACAATTCTACGATGTCTTCAGCATTGATTTGGTAAGGCTGGTAATTAGGGTTATCGCTTTCAAGCGTGATTTTACTTTTAGACTTATTATTTTTTTGAATACGCTTGTAAACGATACCTTCATTTTTACTGACAACAATATATGCTTGTCCGTTTTTGGTATCCTCAAGCGATTCTACTTTTTCTCCTACTATAATACTACCACTTGGTGTGGGCAACATACTATCTCCAATAATTTCAAATGCTCGGTAATCGCCACCAGTAAGCATGGGAAGTGTGAATGTATTGAGTTCGTCAATAAATTCACTGTCGGCGTAACTGGCAAGATAACCAGCTGCTGCTTTAACGGGAACAAAGTGAATCACATTTCTGTCAGCACTGCCAATTTTCATCATTCTTCGCTTCTGCAAATAGCCGCCTGTATTAACAGACTGAGACAAATCTTTCAACAACAATTCGTCCATCGAAAGCTTAAACATGTTCGAGATGACCTCGAGAATTTCGATTCTTGGATCAGCTCTTTCTTCTTCATAAGCTCCAATCAAAGATCTTTTGATGTTTAATTTATTGGCAAATTCTTCTTGTGTCCATCCGCGCAATTTGCGAAGATACTTGAGGTTTAATCCGGCTTTTGACATAACTAAACTAATTTGATTAGCACAAATATACTAAATATTTTAGTTTGTCAAAATTTATTTTTTGTGTTAGCCACGAATTCACGAATAAGCCCCCTTAATCCCCCCAAGGGGGAAACTGATTATGTTTTATTGATTTATGCGAATTAGTCTATTCACATAGAAGATTAAACATTGTTTTTTTTGAATTTTTACTTTTGATTTTTATACCCACAAATTCACGAATTATTAATTGTTTGGCGTTTGGTGTTTGGCGTTGACTCAACCGATATTCTATTTCTCGAAACTAACTGCCAATTCCTTATTCCTTATTTTTTGTTTCTTATTATTTATTTTTTTCCAATTCCCCAATTCCTAATCCCAAATCTCCAATCCCCAATTCCCACATTATCAAATTGACCAACTATTTGTCTAAATTTGCCTAAAATAAAAATTATGAACTCAGTACTTATTTTACACAGTCTCATCAGATGGGCCATATTAATTTTGGGATTACTTGCTGTAATCACTTCAATAGGAGGCGTTATTAAAAAAAGAGATTACTCTACGGCTGACAATAAAATCAGTTTGTTCTTCATGATATTTTGTGATTTACAATTATTGATGGGCATCATCCTATTGTATTCAAACGGATGGTTTGCTAAAATGAAAACGATGGGTGAAGTAATGAAAAATAGTTACGATAGATTCTTTATTGTAGAACATGGTTTCATGATGATCGTTGCTTGGATATTGGTTCACGTAGGGCGCACTGCTGTTAAAAAAGCAGCCCCAGAAAGCAAACACAAGAAGACTTTAATCTTTTTTGGAATCGCCATTTTACTGATTTTAATTTCTATACCTTGGTCTTTTAAAGGC
>CANFGZ010000143.1 GCA_947446585.1 Chitinophagaceae bacterium
AATATAACTTAAACCACGAACGCCAACATCAATACTCGGTGTTTCCAAACTGATCATAGCAGAGTCGCTGATTAATACACAATCCGCTTTTAATAACTCTTTATGTTCGGCAACAAATTTACCTAAGTTGGGAGAGCCCACTTCTTCTTCACCTTCAATACAAAATTTAATATTGCAAGACAATGAATTTGTTTGTACCATGGTTTCGAAAGCCTTAACGTGCATGTACACTTGACCTTTATCATCACAACTTCCTCTTGCATAAATTTTGCCATCAACAATAGTAGGATCAAAAGGGCCATGCTTCCATAAATCCAATGGCTCTGCGGGTTGAACATCATAATGCCCGTAAACCAAAACAGTTGGTTTTGAGGCGTCAAATATTTTTTCGCCAAATACAATTGGATGCCCTGCTGTAGGATAAATTTCTACTGTATCGGCACCTGCTTCGAGCAATCTTTGTTTGATAGCTTCGGCACATTTTATCATGTCGCCTTTGTGTTCTGATTTAGCACTCACGCTAGGAATGCGCAACAATTCAAAGAGTTCATTTAAGAATCTGTCTTTGTTTTTTTCCTGATAATCTTTCCAGATTTGCATATTGATATTTTTGTAAATAAAAAATTAGAAGAGCACAAATGTATTGTATTTGTGAAATAAAAAATGGACCACTCAACAATTATAAATGTGGAAAACTATTTTAATTTTATGAGCAATAAATTAAACAAAAGTAATTTACTTTGCGCCAGAATTGCTTAAACAATTTATCAGCCTTTGCCACCGGGTTTGGAAGCTTTTCAAATCCGGTTCTGCAAGGGCTGAGTCTATTTATAGAACCCGAATATTAAACAGCGATGTATCTTTTCTGTACATATTCCCAGTTTACCACATTCCACCAGTTTTCAATATAGTCTGCTCTTTTATTCTGATATTTCAGATAGTATGCATGTTCCCATACATCAAGACATAATATTGGAAAGCCATTTATTTCATTGGAAGGAATATTCATCAAAGGATTGTCCTGATTGGAAGTAGATCCTATTTTTAATGAACCGGATTGATCTTTACATAACCATGCCCATCCACTACCAAATCGATTTTTTCCTGCATCTGCAAATTGTTTTTTGAAATCTGTAAAACTTCCAAAATCTTTTTCTATAAGCTTCATTAGATTCCCTTCAGGCTTGTTATCGTTGATTTTAGGTCGCATGCACTGCCAGAACATTTCATGATTGTAATGACCGCCACCATTATTGCGCAACTTCATGGAGTATTTTGAAATTTCAGGAAATAGTTTTTCAAGAGTACTGTTACTGTCAATTTTTTCTGCACTTGCTGCATCTTTAAGGTTTTTTGAATAAGCTGCAGCATGTTTTGAATAATGTATTTCCATAGTTGTAGCATCAATCACGTTTTCTAGTGCATCGTATGCATAGGGAAGTGGTTGCTGATCGAAACCAGTATTAAATGAATGGGTTTTTATCTTCTCTGAAGTGGTAAACGATTCAAGCAAAAATCCCATGCCCTGAACTCCCATTGCAATCATTGCTGTTCCTGTTACTGAATTTTTTAGGAATGTTCTTCTGTTGTTTTTTTTGGGGCTCATAAAAATTATTTTTGAAAAGAAGGTCTAAATATTGCCTTTATTCGGTTTAAAAATTTAAGGTAGTATTCTTTATTGAATAAATTAGAATCATGAGTTGCCTTATAAGTAAAAAAAATGCCAACAGGTGTCAGGCATATTACTGCTAACCACATTCCAATAGCTGGAGTAAGTACTTGCTGACTTGTAAATTTCTCTCCAAACATATTGAGCAAATGAAAAATCAGAAAGAAAATGATTGCAATAATCAGAGGCATTCCCATTCCGCCCTTTCTGATAATGGCTCCTAATGGTGCGCCAATAAAGAAAAGAATCAGACATGCCAGTGAAATTGAAAATTTCCTATGCCATTCTATTTCATGTAATCGAATGTCTTTTGCTTTCATTTCTTTATCCAACTGACTCTGTATTAAATTAGATTTAATCATTGCTATTTTATTAATGGCGTAATCATTGATTCTTTTTGATAATGAATCCGGAAATATCTTTTTATAGTCAGCAGTTGTTGATGTTTTTTTTATTTGTTTCCAAACGCTATCCTTTATTGTGGAATAAGGCAACTCTATACTCATTTGACTTTTGATGGATTGATTAAGCAGAACTTGTTCTCTTGTTAAAGAATCTATGTTGTTGCTAAGCTGTCTTGCGCTGAGCATTTTAAAATTTTTACTGAAAACACTGTCATTTGTTTGTTGTTTCTGTAGCACGCTTAAATCAAAAAGTTTTTTGAAATTTCTAAAACTAAGTCTTGTAAATTCAGTATTACTGTCGGTGATATTTCCTTTTTCCTGATATCGATATCCATTTTCTAAATTGAACTCAAGAAATTTCTCGTCTGAGGATATATTCATAACTCCTTTTTCTGCAACAATGCAGTTGTCCTGAACAGAATTATTTTGTTCGAAAATTACAATATTGTGAATCGTTTTGCCATCACTGTCTTTCTTTCCCACCTTAATTGCATAATTGGGAATATGGGTAAAGAAAACACCTTCTTTTAAGTCGAATGCCGGCTTCTTGACATAAATATCGCTATATAAAGTAACGAACTCTAGATTTGCATAGGGTATTATATAATTGCAAAAAGTAAACGTAACGCCGCATAAAAAAATAGTAACCCATATTAATGGACGCATAAATCTTATCAGAGAAATACCGGAGGATTTAATGGCAACCAATTCAAAGCTTTCTCCCAGGTTTCCAAAAGTCATTATTGAAGAAATCAAAATGGCAATTGGCATTGCAAGCATCAACAATGATGCACTGGCATACCAAAGAAATTTACAAATGGTAACAAAATCAAGGCCTTTCCCAACAAGATCGTCAATGTACTTCCATAAACTTTGCATCATCAACACAAAAAATGCCACGAAAAAAGTAATGATAAAAGGCCCGATGAAGGATTTTAAAATAAGTTTATCTAATTTCTTTATCATGTTGTTTTAGCACTTACATAAAATTATGCAGCTGCATTTATGTTTCTCTTTGTAAACACAACAAATTTAGTCCTTTCTTTTTGGGTTCCATCAATTCAGATAGAATGGATGATAATTTTAGGGAAAATTATTTGTTAGCTACTGATTTATGCGGTGGGTTAAAATCAAAGCCATTTAATTCAGATAGCATTTGAAAAATCGAATAAAATCATTCTTTTTGAGAATGGCATGAAGATAAAAATCAATCTTAAAGTAATTAACTACCTAAGCGGTGAAAAAGGTCTTTAACCTGATATTCCCAAAGCTGGCTCTGGTCTTTTATATCTTTCTTGTCGGCAAAATCCTTAATGATTAAAATTGTCTGATTGGTGACTTCTGATCTATCAATGGCAAACTCAAAATATTCATCTTTTGCCATATGATTCCATCTGAAACGAACGAATTTATCAAGCTCTTTGTCGAGCAAGACAGCTTTTTCTTCGGTGCCATTCCAGGAGAAACTATATACACCTTCTCTTTCATCGACTTTGTCGGCAAACCATTCTTGCATAGCAGCGGGGCTGATTAAAAAATCATAGAGTATGCTTGGTGAACATCTTACCGGATATTCCAGCGTGTAAAGTACTTTTTTGCTCATTTATAACTTGGTTGATTCCTTGTAGTTTGCAATAATAGAAAAATTATCGACGTAATGAAATAAATCACTCGCTTTTTTTGGCCAATCTACATTTTTTGTTTGAATTATCACAGAAAAACTTTTATTTATAGGGGCTATAAAAAAATATTTGGTATTTCATACAATAATGGGGCTTAATTACGTTATACATTTTATAATAATCAGAATAGATTAAAATAACCTTTAAAACCCATCCATTATGAGCATGCGTCAGCTTAAAATCTCAAAATCAATTACCAATCGTGAAAGTGAGAGTCTGGAAAAATATTTACAGGAAATAGGTAAAGTTGAATTAATCGGTCCTGAAGAAGAAGTGAGATTAGCCATTCTGATTAAAAAAGGAGATCAACGCGCTCTTGATCGGTTAACCAAAGCTAATTTGAGATTTGTGGTTTCAGTTGCAAAACAATACCAAAATCAAGGTCTTACCCTTTCTGATCTTATTAATGAAGGAAATCTGGGTTTAATCAAAGCCGCTCAAAAGTTTGATGAAACCAGAGGGTTTAAATTTATTTCATACGCAGTTTGGTGGATTCGTCAATCAATTTTACAAGCATTGGCCGAACAGTCTAGAATTGTAAGATTACCTTTAAATAAAGTAGGACTTTCTGGTAAAATATCTAAAGCATACAGTCAGTTAGAGCAGGAATTCGAAAGAGAACCATCTCCGGAAGAGATTGCTACAGTTCTTGAAGTGGATACTGAAGAAGTAGCGGCAACGATGAGTGTTGGAGCTAAACATATCAGCATGGATCAGCCTTTGGTTGATGGGGAGGATGGCTCACTAATCGACTTGATGGAAAATAAAAATGCCGGAGGCGTAGATGATAATTTATTAATCACAGTGTCTTTTAACACAGAATTGCAGAGAACACTGGCTACATTAACGCCAAGACAAAAAGAAGTAATTGTATATTTCTTTGGAATTGGCATCGATCATCCATTGAGTCTCGAAGATATAGGAGAACGTTACAATCTTACCAGAGAAAGAGTAAGACAAATAAAAGACAAAGCATTAAGCAAATTAAGAGAAACATCTCAAAGCCATCTATTAAGAGGATTCTTAGGCGCTTAAACTCATAAATTCTTAACCCAAAATAGCCCCGGATCAAGCCGGGGTTTTTTATTATATCCCATCAGAATTTTAATATCTGAATAAAACTTTTTTAAAATCCTGTTTTTAACCGAAATTCGCCGATATAAAAAAGTTTAAATGGCAATCGAAATCAAAGTTCCTACAGTTGGCGAAAGTATCAGTGAAGTAACTCTTGTTAAATGGCTGAAAGCAGATGGTGCTTGGGCCGATAGAGACGAAGTAATAGCAGAGCTCGAAAGTGAAAAAGCTACTTTTGAAATTAATGCAGAACAAGCTGGAACCATAAAGCAAATAGCAAAAGAAGGAGATACTTTGGCTATTGGAGATTTGGTTTGTTCAATAGACAATACTGCTGTAAGGCCTGCAGATGCTCCAATTATAAAAGAAAAGAAAGTGGAAGAAGTGGTGGCAACTGCTTCTGGTAAAGATGCAGTTGATTTAAAAGCAACACCGGTAGCTGCAGCAATCATTGCTGATAAAAAAATAGACAGCAAAAAAATCACTCCAACGGGATCTAATGGAAAAATAATTAAGCAGGATGTTCTTGAAGCACTCACGCATCCGGGCCGAATGCCAGGAGCGACATTGTTTTCAAGGAATGAACGCCCCGAAAAAATGAGCAATTTGCGAAAAACCATCAGCAGAAGATTGGTGGAAGCAAAAAATACTACAGCAATGCTCACTACTTTTAATGAAGTGGATATGGGCCCGATAATGGAAATCAGAAAGAAACAAAAAGATAAATTTAAAGAACAACATGGCGTTAATTTAGGCTTCATGAGCTTTTTTACAAAAGCTTGTTGTTATGCATTACAAAAATTTCCTGCAGTAAATGCCTATATAGATGGCGACAGTATTTTGTTTCATGATTATTGTGATGTGTCGATTGCCGTTAGTGCACCAAAAGGATTGGTGGTGCCTGTAATCAGAAATGCCGAAAGTTTAAGTATGGCTGAAATTGAAATGGCTGTTGTTGATCTGGCTACCAAAGCAAAAAACAACAAACTAACTGTTGAAGAAATGAGCGGAGGTACTTTCACGATTACTAATGGGGGCATTTTTGGATCAATGATGAGTACGCCAATAATCAATGTGCCACAAAGCGCAATTTTAGGGATGCATAATATAGTAGAAAGGCCAATGGCAGTGAATGGACAGGTTGTTATAAAGCCAATGATGTATTTGGCATTGAGTTACGATCATAGGATTATTGATGGGAGAGAGTC
>CANFGZ010000144.1 GCA_947446585.1 Chitinophagaceae bacterium
ATAGGCACCACTACTCCTAATGCCTCTGCGCAACTAGATGTAACTTCTACAAACAGTGGTTTTTTACCACCAAGAATGACTTATGCGCAACGCAATGCTATTGTAAATCCTGCAGCAGGGTTGATTGTGTATTGTACGGATTGTAATGGAGGCGCTGGAGAAATGAATTATTTTAATGGTTCAACATGGATGAACATGACAGTAGGAATTGCATCAAATACTGTTACTGATCTCCCCAGTGTTACAATTGGCGCCCAGGTATGGACAACACAAAACCTCAATGTATCATCTTACCGTGATGGAACTCCATTACCGAAGGTAGAGGATGGTGCTACATGGGAGTCATTAACCACGGGAGCTTATTGTTATTACAACAATGATAGTGCTACTTATGCAGCTGTTTATGGCAAGTTGTACAATTGGTATGCAGTAAATGACCCAAGGGGATTAGCTCCAATAGGCTGGCATGTGTCAACAGATGCAGAGTGGACAACCTTGAAAATATCATTAGGAGCTAATCCAGGAGCACAACTGAAAGCAACTAGTGGTTGGGAGTGGTGTGATATTGGCAATGGAACTAATGGCAATGGAACTGATAGCAGTAGATTTGCAGGCTTTCCGGGTGGGTTCCGCTACTACGATGGCTACGATGATTTCCTCAACTTTAACGTTAGTGGGCACTGGTGGAGTTCTACGGAGTACGGTACACAAGACGCCTGGACCTACCTACTGCACTGCTACAACTTCGACGTAGTCAGAGAACATTACTGTAAGAAACTTGGTTTATCTGTTCGTTGTGTTAGAGATTAGCCGGGCATTTAAAGTGCGTTAGGTTTGATTCATTGACACTCGCCCGCCTGTCTGATCATTATTGATTTTTTCAAATTCAGATTCATCCAAATTAATTTAAATAAATCTAAATACTCGTTTCTCATTTTTCCATTGATTTTGCAAGGCGTTTTAATGGAAAAATATTGTGAATCTGATACCAATTTGAATTTGTAGTGGAAAAAGGTGAAGATATTTTGCATACAACCACAGGTGAAAAAAAATTCTTCTTAGCAGCTTATAATGGAAAATATTTTCGATTTTAATTATTATAGTGGAAAAAAGTATATAATTTAGCTGTAAATCTTACAGATAATGGAAAATAATCTACCGCTACACCTGCAAGAAGTGATTTTTAGCTCGCAGGATCCTAAGATTTCAATTCAAATATCAAAACTACTTAAGTCTGGTGCGATTAGAAAAATTGCACCACGGGTATATTCTCCCAATTTGGAAGAGGCCATTGAAGGCATCATAAGAAGAAATCTCTTTCAGATTTTGGGAAATCTCTATCCAGGAACAGTATTGAGCCATCGCTCTGCCTTTGAGTTTCAGCCAACAAAAACAGGTCAAATTTTTTTAACCACGAGTTATACTAAAAAGGTAAATCTTGTTGGTATTACCCTTCAATTCCTTGAGGGAGTTGGACCCATTGAAGGTGATAATAAATTTTCAGGTGAATTGTATGTTTCACAAAAAGCACGTGCATTTTTGGAGAACTTGCAACCTTCCAAGAAATTAGGCAGCGCCTCAAAATGTTTGAGTTTGCCAGAAATAGAAGAGCTTTTAGAACAAATTATCAGGGTAAATGGCGAAGATGAAATTAATAAACTGAGAGACCAAGCTCGAGCCATCGCAGGGCAATTGGAGATGCCCAAAGAGTTTGAGAAATTGAACCGTTTGATTCGTGCTTTGTTGACAACCAAGTCATCAAAGATCCTAAGTTCACCTTTAGCAAAAGCAAGGGCATTTGGAAAACCCTATGACCCAGCTAGGGTGGAATTATTTGAAACATTGTTCCGGGAATTAAAGCAGACTGAATTCCCTTACAGAGAGGAAAAAAATATAACGCCCACCTCATTCAGAAATTTTGCGTTTTTTGAAAGTTACTTTTCAAATTACATTGAAGGAACTGTATTTGAAATTGATGAAGCAAAAAAAATAATTCAAACCAATAAACCAATTCCTGCCAGAAAAGATGATAGTCATGATGTTTTGGGTACGTATCAGATTGTTTCAAACAAAAAAGAAATGCAGATTACTCCTTCAACACCTGAGGAGTTTTTGAAAATTATCTCTTACCGACATTCGATACTATTGAGTGCAAGGTTAGACAAAAACCCAGGTCTGTTTAAAGACAAAAATAATTTTGCTGGAAGTACAGCCTTTGTAGATTTTAATTTGGTGAGCGGTACGCTGATTCAGAGCTTTCACTTTTACAACGTATTGGAACACCCGTTTGCCAAAGCAGCCTATATCATGTTTGTGATGAGTGAGGTACATCCGTTCTTGGATGGGAATGGTCGTATTGCGCGAGTAATGATGAATGCGGAACTAGTAAAAACAGGTCAATCAAAGATCATCATTCCAACTGTGTTCAGAGAGGATTATATGGGAGCGTTAAAGAAATTCACGAAACAAAATAAGTGTGATACTTATATCAAAATGTTACAAAGAGCGCATGAGTTTAGTGCCAATGTACACGATGAGAAAATGGATGACATGCAAGAGTATTTAACCTCCTGCAATGCATTCATTGAAGACTCAGATGTTATTTTGAAAATAGTACCAAATTAAAAGAAAGATCAATTTCATGTGTTAATACCCTTTTTGTTTGGTCACATGGTATAGCCTTTAAAAGAAGTTAAGCCCCCTTAATCCCCCAAGGGGGAAAAATCATCTCAGCGTAACCTCTATTTTCTCTGCTTTTCTGCGGTAAAATAAATTCGTGCATTCGTGAGCCCCCTCGATCCCCCGATAGGGGAAGTTTTAATTTTGGAAATAGATAAAATCTTTGTGATTCTTTGTGGCGAATAAATTCGTGACTTCGTGGTTAACCCAACACAACATAATCAACTTCCCCCTTGGGGGATTGAGGGGGCCTTATACCCTTATCATCAAATCCACACTTCCCTCCAAACCCTTCACCACAATTTTATGCAAAGTGGAAAGTCGCACTTCTTTGATATTGTTTTCAATTTTGGAGATATATGATTTTGTAGTTCCTGATTTTTGAGCCAGCTCTTCTTGTGTCATTCCTTTTTGCTTTCTGGCTTCGCTTAGTAAGAATCCAATCTTGAAGTCTTCATATCCGGCTTCTAATGCTTCTCTTTTTTTCGTGCCTCTTTTTCCGTAATGCTTTTCTTTAAATGCTTCAAGAGTGATCAGTTTGTTTGTTTTCTTTTTCATAATTGACTTTGATGGTTAAGGCTTTTTTTATTTCTGCCATTGGTGTCTTTTGCGTTTTTTTCTGAAATCCGTTTGCAAGAACAATTAGTTTATTCTTATCAAAAAAACAGAATATCCTAAAACTATTTCCTCCTGCCTGAACTCGAATTTCATACAATCCATTTGTGCCTTCAATATGTTTCAGTATGTTCTCCGGAATCCTTTTTATTATTTCTATCAAATCAAATGTCCAAATGATTTTATCTTTTACTTTTTGATTTTGTTTGATAAAGAAATCTTCAAAATGATGTTTCCAGAAAACAATGTTTCTTATAGGTTGTTTTTCACTCAATGTAAAAATAATTAAAGTTTCACTAAAGTGCAACAATAAATTGCATGTATAATAAAACAAAATTCAAATTCACTGTTTGATATTAAAAGGAGAAAAAACGTGCGGTAAATGTTTTTTAGTCAAAAAAAATTGTGTGTAAGAACAAGCTGGTTTCAACTTGCGGAAAAAATTTGTGAATTCGTGGTTAAGAAAATGTAAAATGACTTGTCCCGACACCTCGGGGTCTTGTCCCGACACCTCGGGATAAAAGTTGGATTTCAGAAATGAAAAAGTCAGCTACTTATGAATTAAAATCTATGCATCGCTGCGATTAAAAATTAATGGTTAGTATTAATTACGCAACGTCCCTTTCAGGAGACATTGCTGAGAAGTTAATCCCCCAAGGGGGGAAAAATCATCTCTGCGAAACCTCTATTTTCTCTGCTTCTCTGCGGTAAAAAATTCTTGCTAATCTCAAATACCCAACGTCCCTTTCAGGAGACATTGCTGAGAAGTTAATCCCCCAAGGGGGAAAAATCATCTCTGCGAAACCTCTATTTTCTCTGCTTCTCTGCGGTAAAAAATTCCTGCTAATCTCATTTACGCAACGTCCCTTTCAGGAGACATTGCTCAGAAGATCTGCAACCTTTTTAAAAAAAATGGCCTTTTCTTTCTTCCACAACAAAATAGCATGTATTTTTGATCTACTAAATTATTCGTAGTAAAACAATTGGTATGAAAAAATTACATTTTATTCTTCTGGCAGCGGCAGTTTTCTCTGTTGTAAACAAATCGTTTGCTCAGGATGAAAAAGGTTCAAAAGACAAAAAAACCGAAACCAATGAAATCATCATACGCAAAGATGGTGATAAGGAAACCAAAATCACCGTTCAAATTGATGGCGACAACATCTTGGTTAATGGCAAACCTATGGTTGAATTTAATGCTGATGGCGTTACTATTATGAAAAGAAAAATGATGATTTCAGAAGGAACGCCTTTTCTTTTTGATGGCGATCTTGATGAAGAAGGTAATTTCAGAAGTATTGATGAAAAATCCGACAGCGTGGCTTTTCTTGGCGTGAGTACCGAAAAATCTGATAAAGGAGCTAAAGTCACTTCTGTATCAAAAGAAAGTCCGGCAGAAAAAGCAGGTCTCAAAGAAGACGATATCATCACTAAATTAAACAAGCAAAAAATTGAAGATCCCGCTTCTTTATACAATGCAGTTATCGCTAATAAACCTAATGAAGAAATAAAAATTACTTACCTCCGCGATGGAAAAGAAAAAACAATTACAGCCAAATTGCAATTAAAAAAACAACTGGAGCGTAAAGTGATTGTTATGAACAACGGAAGAAAAAACAGAAGACCCAATCCTCCAGGTTTTCCGCCGCCATTTAACAGAGATGAAGCCGAAAGAAATATGCCCAACAATGATTTCGGTGAGGAATCCGGTAATCTCGCTTATGGTTTCAAACCCTTTCCACCCAAACAAAAATTAGGTGTAAAAATTCAGGATATAGAAGAAGGAAACGGAGTAAAGGTGATTGATGTTGCCGACAGCTCCGTGGCTTCAAAAGCAGGAGTATTGAAAGGCGATATTATTACAGAAATTTCAGGACAAAAAATAAATAATACCGACGATATCAGAGAAATGCTCAGCGATAACGAAATACAATCGTCTTACAAAGTAAAAGTGCTGAGAAATGGAGTGGAAATGAATTTTGAAATAAAACCTCCCAAAAAATTAAAGACAATGATTTTGTAAATTTTATTTTATTTTAAAAAAGAGTCAGCCCAAAAAGTTGACTCTTTTTTTATGGAATTATTTTTATTCCGATTACGGGTTATGGATTAATTAAATTTCAAATTAACTGATACTGAATTTGCAAATTTGCATCACCTCAATCATAATGGAGCTACAACATTTTCAAATTTTTTCAATAATGAACTTAAAAAATGAATGGAATTTAATTAATGAAGCATTGCTAATAAATACCAAACAACTCCAATAGATTTATTATATTTTTGAAAGGTGATTAATAATGAAAAGTATGAATTAGTAATAGGCCTCGAGGTTCATGCACAGCTTAACACGCGCAGTAAATTATTTTGTGCAGATGATACCCATTTTGGATCAGCGCCCAACACTCAGGTTAGTCCGATTTCATTAGCGCACCCCGGAACTTTACCCAAACTAAATAAAAAAGCTGTTGAGCTCGCTGTAAAATTAGGCGTTGCATTAAACTGCGAAATAGAGCAAAATAATTTCTTCGCTAGAAAAAATTATTTCTATCCCGATTTACCTAAAGGTTATCAAATCAGTCAACATACCGCACCCATTTGTAAAGGAGGATTTGTAAGCATTGCTTCCGCTGATGGAAAGAAAAAAATTCAACTCAACAGAATTCATATTGAAGAAGATGCCGGAAAAAGCATTCATGATTTTGATGAAAAA
>CANFGZ010000145.1 GCA_947446585.1 Chitinophagaceae bacterium
GTTGGCATATTATATTATCTGCATTTTTCTGGAACAAAAATTTGTGAGAAAAAAGTAAAACCAACAATGTCATCTTGCAAACCTGGAATGAATACTGACCCTTGCATCGCTTATGTGGATCTGGATTCTTTAAATGAAAAAATAACTTTTATTAAAAAAAATAGGAAGGCTCTGGAGGCAGAGCAGGAAGCCATTGAATCTGAATGGGAATCTAGTTATCGCAATCTGGAAAATCAAAAAAATAATTTTCTAAAAAAAGGAAAAGCAATCACGCAATCGGAGGCTGAAGAATTTCAGGCTAATTTAGTTCAACAACAACAAGAGATTGATACCAAAAAACAAATGCTTACTCAGAAATTAAATGAGAAAAGCTACAAATTCATGGATGGCATTCAACAAAAACTAAAAGGCTTTTTAGAAGAGTACAATAAGAACAACAAATTCAATTATATTTTCTCAACTGGAAATGGCCTGGATTATATGGTTTTTAAAGACTCCACCAACAATATTACCAGTGATGTCATTGCCGGCATGAATGAAATGATCGATTCTGAGAATAAATAAAATTGCAAAAGAAATGTTATCTTCAATCCCGTTATCTTTAACGGGATTTTTTTTATCTAACTATTTACTATGTCAGAAACTAATAATTCTTTCAAGCCTTCATTAGGATTGTTTGATTCCACTATGATTGTTGCCGGATCTATGATTGGTTCCGGTATTTTTATTGTAAGCGCGGATATGCTTAAAGATTTAGGGAGCGCAGGTTGGCTAATTGCGGTATGGCTGATTACTGGCTTTATGACATTGATCGCTGCTTTAAGTTATGGCGAACTTAGCGCTATGTTCCCAAAAGCAGGCGGGCAATATGTGTACTTAAAAGAATCCTATAATCCTTTAGTTGGGTTTTTATATGGTTGGAGTTTCTTCTCTGTAATACAAACCGGAACGATAGCTGCAGTAGCTGTAGGTTTTGCAAAATTTGCCGGATACTTTTTTCCTGCACTGGCCTGGGACGACAGTAATACTTTTATGGTCATGGGCTTGTCTGTTCATTATGCTCAAGTTGTTGCTATAGCGTTGATTTTATTATTGACACTTATTAATACAAAAGGAATACAAACTGGAAAAATTATTCAAACCATTTTTACTTCAACCAAATTAATATCACTGTTCGGACTTATCATTGCCGGCTTCATTGCTTTTAAATGGGACGTATGGAAAGCAAACTGGCAAAATCCATGGGTGGTTCAACATCTTACAAAAGTTGATGGCATCGTTAGTGTTCAACCTTTAGTGAACGGAGCTATACTCGGCGCTATAGCGAGTGCAATGGTAGGAAGTATTTTCAGCAGTGATGCTTGGAATAATGTAACCTTCATTGCTGGTGAAATAAAAAATCCAAAGAAAAATATTGGCATGAGTTTGTTCATGGGAACTTTGATTGTAACCTTGATTTATGTATTGATGAATGTGGTTTATCTCGCTACTGTTCCTTTGCATGAACTGGCTTTTGCAAAAGATAATCGTGTTGCATTAAGTGCTTCAGAAGCAATTTTTGGCAGCAGCGGTACTATTATCATTGCCATTATGATTATGATTTCTACTTTTGGTTGTAATAATGGGTTGATTCTTGCCGGAGCCAGAGTGTATTACACCATGGCGCATGATGGACTTTTTTTCAAACAAGCAGACAAATTAAATAAGAATGCAGTTCCTGAATGGGCATTATGGATTCAATGTGCGATGGCCTGTGCATTATGTCTGAGCGGAAAATATGGCGATTTGCTGGATATGGTTTCATTTATCGTGGTGATATTTTATGTGCTTACGATTTTTGGCATTTTTATTTTAAGAAAAAAACGGCCTGATGCAGAAAGACCTTATAAAGCATTTGGTTATCCGGTATTGCCTGTGATATATATATTAATGGGCATCAGCTTCTGTACTTTATTAATCAAATATAAACCTCAGTTTACATGGCCAGGCTTGATTATTACATTGATTGGAATTCCACTCTATTATCTAGCTGTAGCCAATAAAAAACAAAAATCTTAATAAAGTTAAAAATATAAACTTCGATTGATAATTTTGTATTCCCAAAAATAAGCATTACCCGATATGTTAGCCGAACTGTGTAATTTAATATTTGATCAGAGTATTTCTGATTACCATGTGCATGATCATGTGGATGCGATAGCCTTAAATCCGTATCCTGTAGAAAAAATCGAGTTTTTATTGTATCAGAAAAACTGGATAGATACCGTGCAATGGCATCTTGAAGATATCGTTCGTAATCCTGAAATTTCTCCTGTAGATGGATTGGCACTCAAACGTAGAATCGATGCCAGCAATCAGGAAAGAACAGATATGGTAGAATATATCGACAGTTATTTTTTGGATAAATACAAGCAAGTAAAATCTTTAAGTGAGGCAACAATAAATACCGAAAGTTTAGCCTGGGCAATTGACCGGCTATCTATCCTTGCTTTGAAAATATTTCACATGAGAGTTGAGGCGCAACGGGAAAATGCAGCTGAAGCTCATCGTAAATCTTGTATGGATAAATTAAATATTTTGCTTGAACAAAAAACGGATTTGTCTTTAGCCATTAATACTTTAGTCGCTGATATTGAATCCGGAAAAAAATACATGAAAGTTTACAAGCAAATGAAAATGTATAACGACCCGTCTTTAAATCCTGTATTGTATCATCAGCATTCAAAATAATTTTGAAAACCATCAAACATATTGTCGCCATAAGATTTTCGGCTATGGGCGATGTGGCAATGACGGTGCCCGTGATTAGACATTTATTACATGACTACCCTGATTTAAAATTAACTTTCGTATCAGATAAAAAATTTGCTCCGCTTTTTTCTGAAATAAATCGCTGTCATTTTGTGGCAGCAGATCTTAAAGGTAAACACTCCGGTATTTTTGGATTGTTTCATTTATTTAAACAAATAGGGCAAACCGGTAAAATTACTGCTATCGCAGATTTGCATCAGGTGTTACGCTCTAATGTATTGAAATTTTTTTTTAAACTCACCGGTGTCAAAATCATTTCAATTGATAAAGGAAGAATAGAAAAGAAAAAACTCACTTCCCAAAAAAACAAATCTCTTCATCAGCTTCCTTCAGGATTTGAAAGATATGCCGAAGTATTTCGTCAATTGGGTTATCCCGTTTCATTAAACCCTTCCGCATTAAATCCTTTCAAATTACCATTGCCCGTAAATACAAAAATTCTTTTTGAAAATACCATCAATATCGGAATTGCACCATTTGCCAAACATGCAGAAAAAATGTATCCTCTTCAAAAAATGAAATTAGTGGTTGAAGAAATGAGTAAAATGAATATCAGAATTTTTCTTTTTGGTGGCGGCAATACAGAACAAATGATTTTAGAAGAATGGCAAAATGAATTCAAGGGAAATGTTTTTAATGTTGCTGGTAAATATAATTTACAGGAAGAACTTGCACTTATCAGCAATCTGAAACTCATGTGCAGTATGGATTCGGCAAATATGCACCTGGCTTCTCTGTTTAATGTTCCGGTTGTCAGTGTCTGGGGGCCCACTCATCCTTTTGCAGGGTTTTATGGCTGGGGTCAACATGAAAATAATATCATCGATGTTCAACTTAATTGCAGGCCTTGTTCGGTATATGGAAATAAAAAATGTTTCAGAGGAGACCACGCCTGTATGGAGCAAATCCATCCTGAAACAATAATTAAAAAAATACATTGGAATCTCTCAAAATAAAATCAGATTTCATTAAAAATGGGTCTTTCGATGTTATATTCTGTGATTTTTTTATCTGTAGCATTTACCGGTTAAAAAAATTATCGATACTCTATTTTAATTTAAATAAATTTGAATAAATAATAGTAAAATTAATGCAGCAACCAATTTCAATAGTTATTCATGGTGGAGCAGGCACCATATTAAAGTCTGACATGACAGTAGAACTGGAAGCTGCATACAGTTCCGGATTAGAATCTGCTTTGAGTAAAGGATATTCAATACTTGAAAATGGAGGGACTTCAATTGATGCCGTCAGAGCGGCAATTACCATGCTTGAAGATCATATATTATTTAATGCAGGAAGAGGATCTGTATTTACCAAAAAAGGTGTTCAGGAAATGGATGCTGCAATTATGGATGGCGCTACATTAAAAGCAGGTTCAATTGCCGGGGTAAGAAACGTGCGTAATCCAATAGAATTGGCTTATGAGGTGATGACCAACAGCAATCATGTTTTTTTAAGTGGAAAAGGAGCGAACGATTTCGCCATTAAGCGCGGGCTTAAATTGGAACCCGATGAATATTTTTTCTCTCAGTTCAGATATGATCAATGGAAAGAAATTAGAGATAGTGATACCTATTCTTTAGATCATACTCATCAGGATATTGCCGAGTTGATGAAAGATAAAAAATTTGGAACCGTAGGAGCTGTTGCTTTAGATAAACAAGGAAATATTGCGGCAGCAACCAGTACAGGAGGCATGACGAATAAAAAATATGGCAGAATAGGAGACAGTCCAATTATCGGTGCCGGCACTTACGCAAATAATAAAACTTGTGGAATAAGCTGTACCGGACACGGCGAACCATTTATCAGAGCCGTAGCTGCTCATGATGTAAATGCAATAATGGAATACAAAGGCTACTCACTTCAAGATGCCATGAATGAAGTTGTGCATCATAAATTAATTAATCTAAAAGGCGAGGGTGGAATGATTGGCGTTGATGCCGCCGGTAATACCGCGATGGTATTTAATAGTGCAGGAATGTACAGGGCAATGAAGAACAGCAAAGGCGAACAAAAAATCGGATTCTACAAAGAAGCTTAATCAGCAATACAAGAAATAATTCAATGAAAAAATTTGCAGTTTTAGTTGCTGGCGGAAGTGGAAGCAGAATGAAAACTGATTTGCCCAAACAATTTTTACTGCTTAAAGAAAAGCCCTTGCTTTTTTATACCATTAATTCCTTTCTCAATGCCGCTGATGATATTACTATCATTTTAGTGCTGCCTCAAGATTTTATAGAAATGGGTAATGAAATTATTAATCAATATTTCAAAGGCAAGGATATTATTGTTACAGCAGGCGGACAAACTCGTTTTCATTCAGTAAAGAACGGATTACAAATGATTGATGAAGACGGAGTAGTACTGGTCCACGATGCCGTTAGGTGTTTGGTTACAAAAGATTTAATCAACAGAAGTATCGTTGCTGCTATTGAAAAAGGAATTGTTGTTCCTGTTATATCTTCAAGAGACAGTGTAAGAATAGTTGCTGGATCAAAAAACAATTCAATCGAAAGGTCAACAGTAAAAATGGTGCAAACACCACAGGCTTTTTTAAGCAAAAATTTAATTTCAGCATTTGAAGTTGAATACAATGAAATGTTTACCGATGAAGCCGCAGTTATGGAAGCCGCTGGTTACGAAATTCATCTGATTGAAGGCGAAGAAAATAATATTAAAATTACATTTCCCATAGATTTTGTACTTGCAGAAAAAATTCTCGAAAATCAATAATCAAGGATTTCTTATAATTACATTGAATCAGCAAATCAAAAATATTTTAAAGTCTTTAGAGATTTATCATCCTTTACAATCTGGCTATCGTAATTTTCTTTTTAAAATTAAAAGAGAATATTATAGAAGGCTGTTTTCAAAATACAAAGGAAAGGGATTGGAATGTAATTTTTGTGGACATCAATATTTAAAATTCGTTGATGATTATCCTGAGACAGAAAACCAGCAAGCTTTATCTATAAATAATGTGGTGGCGGGTTACGGAAAGAATATACTTTGTCCTTTTTGTTTGTCTACTGCAAGAGAAAGATTAATCATGGCAACCCTCAAATCCAAGATTGAAATTTGTAATAAAAATATTTTACACCTCTCTCCCGA
>CANFGZ010000146.1 GCA_947446585.1 Chitinophagaceae bacterium
GTTCCGCACCCGTTTGCCGGTCGCCGCCAGGTATTGCTACCCGCGCTGCCCCTCGACTTGCATGTATTAAGCCTGCCGCTAGCGTTCATCCTGAGCCAGGATCAAACTCTCCATTGTAAATGAGTTGTTTGAACTGACTGTTTAATTTCATTGGAAATTAACGTCAAATTCTAATTAATATTTGCGCTAACATTACCTTTTGTATTATCTCGCATTGCTGCGAGTTTGCTGCTGTTTCCAAACTTTCAAAGAACTTTCACTTTCTAACTGATATTACTTTCGTCTATTTCAGCTTCAAAAGCATTTATAACTTTTAATAAATTATCTCTTTTGTTTTCTATTTTTTCCTTTGAAAAAACACCCTTTTTTTGATTGGGAGTGCAAAGGTAGAGGCATCTGTTTTACCAACCAAATTTATTTTCGTTTTTTTGAAAATATTTTTTTTGACAACCTCATTTTTTTTAGAACTTTCTGCCTTTTTTAAAAGCGGGACGCAAAGATAAGGGCATCTTTATTGTTATCAAAATATTTTTGAAACTTATTGAAGATTTTTATTTGCAAATGTTTCCTAATTAACGACGAAATACAGTATCAGCAAGGATTCAGGAGTTTTAATTAACCGAAAATTAATTTTATTTTTTTTACAAACTCTTACGTTTAGTAGCCAACTTCGATTAATGTTAAGCCGTGAGCGGGCATTGAAAAATCTGCTTTGGACGCCTGTTTAGAAATAATAATTGACGAAAATTCTGCTAAACTTAGTTTCCCAGTCCCAACTTTAAGCATAGTTCCTACCAATCCTCTAACCATTCCACGTAAAAATCGATTTCCTTTTACTAGGTATACAATGGTCTCTCCTTCCTTTACCCATTTACTTTCGTGTATATGACATATATAATGCTGTACCTGAACATTTTTTTTGCAAAATGTCTCAAAATCGGTAGTGTCTTTAATTAAACCTGCAGCCTCATTCAATTTTTCTAGATCTAATGGATATGGATAGTAGTAAGCCCTGTCTGCAAGAAAAGGATCTTTTTTATTATAAACAACGTATTGATAAATCCGATGCCTGGCATCAAACCTGCTATGAGCTTGATCTTCAGCCAAAATGAATCGTTTCACTACAATATCTCCCGGCAATATTGCATTAAGATTATAAATCGAATTTTCGAAAATCTTTGGATGGTCTGTGACAAAATCAAAATGAAAAAAATTCTGAACTGCATGCACACCAGCATCAGTTCGGGAAGATCCGGTAAGCGCTATTTCCGTTCTAAAATATACTCTTAAAGCCTTTTCCAGCTCTGATTGAATAGTTATAGCATTTTGCTGCACCTGAAAGCCTGAGTAGTTTGTGCCCTTGTATGCGACCTCCAAAAAAAATCTAGACATAAATAATGAATAGGAAATTAGTGCTGAATTTCTTTAAATTTAGAGATGTTTTTTTCATCGCTTAATAAACTAACCAGACTACTGAAGTTCTGAATATCGCTGAGATGCTCATACGTAATTTGTAAAAAAATCAGGCGATTGTCGTCTTTTAAAATCAATACCGCAAGATTTTTTACCTGCTCAGTACTGAAGCATTTAGAAGCAAATACTTTTTGTGCTATTGCCAACATCTTTTCTTCGGTGTCTTCTTGAGTCATCATTCTTCGCAAACTAATAAAATCATTATCCCCAGCCAATTCCAAGCAACTCTTATTAACCGACTCTAATGGCTTGATTTCTGCAGTATTTACAGGCACTTGAGGCTGGTTGCTGTTTTCTGCAACACTAACTGCAGCTTCTGTTTTAACTGGCTCTTCCTGAATTGCTACCTCTGTTTTTTTAATTTGTGAAACTGATTTTTTTCTGCCTTTGGGCTTCTCCGATTTGTAAGGAATAAACAAAATGACAGTCTCCTTTTTTTCTCCATCTTCAACTGTATAAGTTAGTGATCTGCCTGTACTGTCAAGGTAAGAAAACTCTTTAATGATATAGGATGGAACATATACTGAATTGGGATTTCGTTCCGTTTTCAAATCTATTTTTTCTTCATTTTTTTGTTCGGGCAGAGCAATAGCTTCTTCGGACTTCTTAATTGCCTGGTCTGTTGTTACAGTGTTTATGGCTTCGGAATTATTAGCAGCTATTTCAACTTTTGATGCTTCACTTGCTTTTACAAGAACATCATCAGAATCTGTATTTTTCTTTTTTTGTTTTATTGATGGTGTATTACTGACCTCAGCAAGAATATTTGAAAAATCATCAGTATTGTCTTGAAGTATTTCTGTTTGTGGCTGATTGACTTCGTCAGGTGAAACTAATTCCGAAGTTTGAATGTCATAAAGCGCCCATGTATTAGAATCTACTTTTTTAAGCTGAAAGCCAAGATCCTTATCTCCAATTTCAATGTTGTAATTAATAGAAGGCCATTGATTTTTAGGGAACCCCAAAGTGAATTTCTGAGAACCTTCTGAAAGATGCGGAATAGTTAAATAACCCAAATCAGAAGAACTAAAGACTTTTTCTTTAATCTTCACATAAAAAGCCTGCTTTTCATCGGCCTGTATATAAATAAAATGTGTCGATTGTGACCTAACTAAATTAGACACTAGAAGTAAGCCTATCAAAATCTTTAAGCACTTGATCACGAGTCGATAATTATTTTCTCAAAGCTAATTAATATCTGTGATTCGGCATTTATAAAAATTTATGATAAGTTTCAGAATTCTGATATTACTTTTGGGCACTAAAATTAAATTATGAAGAAATTATTACCCCTTTTTCTGTTGGCCGTCAGCCCAATGTTTTTAAAAGCTCAATTCCAGGATGAACCACAGGATACCAGCTGGAAAAAAATCTACAGAGCCAGTGAAACAAAAATCAATAGTCTTGTACACACCAAACTCGATGTAAAATTTGATTATGATAAATCTTATATGTACGGTAAAGAATGGCTTACTTTAAAGCCAACTTTTTATCCAACAGACTCTGTAACTCTTGATGCGAAAGGAATGCAAATAAATGAAGTTTCTTTGATTGAGGGAACAGTTAAAACCCCGCTCAAATTTGATTACGATGGAATGCAATTGAAAATCAAACTCAATAAACCTTATTCTAACCTAGAAAAATACACGCTTTATTTCGACTATATCAGCAAGCCTAATGATTTAAAAGTTGAAGGAAGTGCTGCTATTACTGATGCAAAAGGCTTGTATTTCATCAATCCAAAAGGAGAAGACAAAGATAAGCCCACTCAAATCTGGACTCAAGGTGAAACAGAATCCAACAGTGCTTGGATGATTACGATTGATAAGCCCAATCAGAAATCAACAGATGAAATTTCAATGACTGTTCCTGATAAATATGTGACGCTGAGTAATGGATTGATGATTAGTCAGAAAAAAAATACCGATGGTACAAGAACTGATAACTGGAAAATGGATTTACCTCATGCGCCTTACTTATTTTTTATGGGTGTAGGAGATTTTGCCATTGTAAAAGATACTTACAAAGGAAAAGAGGTTAATTATTATGTTGAGAAAAAATATCAGCCTTATGCAAAAGGAATTTTTGGTGCTACACCAGAAATGATGGGCTTCTTCTCTAACAAATTGGGCGTTGAATTTCCTTGGCAAAAATATTCACAAATTGTCGGAAGAGATTATGTAAGTGGCGCTATGGAAAATACTACCGCAACTTTGCACCAGGAAAGCGCTTATCAAAATGCAAGAGAACTTTCTGATGGAAATGGATGGGAAGAAACCATTGCTCATGAATTATTTCACCAGTGGTTTGGTGATCTGGTAACCTGTGAAAGTTGGAGCAACATCACTACCAATGAAAGCTTTGCCAATTACAGCGAATACTTATGGGACGAATATAAACATGGTAAAGATTATGCTGATGCTCACAATCTTGAAGACATGCAGGGTTACTTGATGTCGGGTGGCGAGAAAAAAGATTTGGTACGTTTTTATTATAATAGCAGAGAAGATGTTTTTGATGGCGTGAGTTACAATAAAGGTGGCAGAATTTTACACATGCTCAGAAATACAGTTGGCGATGACGCTTTCTTTAAATCACTTAATAATTATCTGACTACAAATAAATTTAAATCTGCAGAAGCTTCTCAATTAAGACTTGCCTTCGAAGAAACCACTGGAAGAGATCTAAACTGGTTCTGGAATCAATGGTATTACGGAAGCGGTCACCCGAAGTTCAAAATCAACTATAGTTATGATCCCGGATCACACATCGTATCTGTTCTTATTAATCAGACACAGAAAACCGGAAAATTATTTACCATTCCAACTTCAATAGACGTTTACACAAACGGTATCAAAACCAAATACAATGTAACACTCAAAAATGCGGCAGACAGTTTTTATTTTATTTCAGATCAGGAGCCTGAATGGATAAGTGTAGATCCAGACAGATATTTGCTTTGTGAAAAATCCGACAATAAAAACGAAGCCAATTATATCGCTCAATGGAAATATGGCAAAAATTATCTCGACAGAAAAGAAGCTCTTGATTATTTTGCTAAAAACAATTTACCTCAGCTAGCAAAAGGATTACAAGACAAATTTTATAAGTTAAGAATTACGACTATTCAGAAATTGGCTTCTTCTGCATACAAAAACGACCCAGTTGTGTTAGAACAAATTGAAGGAATGGCAAAGAATGAATCCAATAGAAATGTAAAAGCTGCTGCTATCAGTTATCTGGTGAAAAATGGAGATAAAAAATATCAGTCTATTTACGAATCAGCAATCAACGATTCTTCTTATAAAGTAGCTGGCGCTGCTTTCAATGGCTTAGCAGCATTGAATCCAGATAGTAGTTATAATTTGGCAAAAAAATATAGTAGTGATGCAAAAGGAGATTTAGGTAACGCTATTATTGATATCCTTATTGAAAAAGGCACAGAAGCAGATTTTGATTTCATCTCAACTACTTACAACGAATTGCCTCCAAGCCAGGAAAAATTTGGTATGAATGATAAATTCACTGATTACCTTTTAAAAGTAAATGATGTAACTAAAATAAAAACAGGAATAGATTACATGTTAAACTTCAGAAAGATGATTCCTGAACAATATAGAAGCTACATTGATCCGGGCTATAAAAAATCATTCGACAAGTTGTCTAAATCTAAAGGAAAAGAAATTGAAGAGTATGTGAATAGTGTGTTTAAGTAACCGTTTGGTGTTTGGTGTTTGGTGTTTTGAACGCCAAAC
The DNA here is from genome assembly GCA_947446585.1 of Chitinophagaceae bacterium. Taxonomy (GTDB): domain Bacteria; phylum Bacteroidota; class Bacteroidia; order Chitinophagales; family Chitinophagaceae; genus Ferruginibacter. The sequence continues at coordinate 5,229 of CANFGZ010000146.1, forward strand.
ACCAAACACCAAATAATTAATTCTACCACCCCCCACTCGCTCCGCCCCCACCAAAGCTTCCGCCACCAAATCCGCCAAATCCTCCACCACCAGAATTTCCTCCTCCTGAGCCTCCAAATCCGCCACCCATTCCCATGGTCCAGATCATAGGACCAAGAAAACTTCTATGACCACGGCGACTCATAAACGAACCGCCGCCACCACCACCCGACATTAATGAAAGCAGTATAATAACAAAAATTAACGTCATTAAGACTCTTGATCCTGAAGTGCCTTTGTCTTTTTTTCTGGGCGTTTGATATTCCCCTTTTACTGCTTTAATAATTGCATCTGTTCCTTCATCAATTCCCCGGTAATAATCATTGCCCTTGAAATTTGGTTTTACTACATCTTCAATGATGTGTTTGGCAGTGATATCAGGCAATGCGCCCTCAACACCATACCCAGTAGAAATATTTATTTTTCTATCCCCGATAGAAATCAGAAAAACTACTCCATTATTATAATTTGCCCCTCCAATCCCCCAGCTTCTCCCTAGCTTCAAGGCATAATCACTGATATCAGCACCTTCCAATGATTGAATGATAACTACAGCAATTTGTGTTGAAGTGCTGTCATCAAATGCGA
>CANFGZ010000147.1 GCA_947446585.1 Chitinophagaceae bacterium
AAAGTCACCACCAACAATCATAAATGTGTTTGCATCTTTTACAGCAATTGAGTTGGCTCCTGTACTTTCTTTTCCCTGCAACAAGGGTAATTTTATTTTTTTATTATTGATTAATAAATGGGAAAGAACGCCGCCGGAAATAGCAACCATATCATGTATGTCGAGCATTCTGATATTGGTGCCACTACTGGCAAAGAAGGCTTCACCACTATCCAAAGTTGGTCTACGTTCTATGGAATTGGGTTTCCATACATTTTCAGAAAGTTTAGCTATAAAAGCTTTTCCTGAAATTGGATCTCCAATAACAACGCCAGAATTCTCATTTTGAAATTCCATCGCATCTAAGAACATTCCTTTGGTGGTATCTTCAAACATTTTTGTCCAGGTTTCGCCTCCATTAGTGGTTTTTAAAATTCTTGCCGGACAATCAATACCCATTATAATTGCCGTTTTTTCATCGAATGCTTCTATATCTCTAAAATCAGTTTTTTCGAAACCTTTTACTGTCATGAATTTCCAAGTTATTCCACTATCCAAACTTTTCCCAACAACACCATTGCTGCCACTCACCCAAACAGTTTTGTTGTCAACCACACTCAAACCTCTGAAAGATGATTTCGCTTCTGAAGAAACTATTTTTATCTCCTGCGCCTGAATGTTTATGGTGAGAAATAAAATAATGAGATAAGAAAGTTTGTACATTTTAATTGGTTTAAGTTGAAAAGTTGAGTTCCGCTAAATGGCTATAAATCTAAGCAGAACAGCATTTTTTTATTACTTTTGACTAAGTTAAAATTTAATGGTGAATAACCCAATTTATAAATGAACCCATCTCTATCCAAAATAGACGAAATGATAGCTGATTTGCAGCAAGCTATTCAAGTGCTAACCTCAGAACAATTATCTGTAAGCACTGCTGCTGAAGAGAAAATAAATAAATGCAGAAAATATCTTGATGATAAAATGTCGAAGTCGGATGAACTTTACTATGGAATCAATACCGGCTTTGGCTATCTTCAGAATGTAAGAATCGATAATGATCAGCTGGAAATTTTACAAGACAATTTGATTAAATCTCATGCTTGCGGAATGGGCGATGAAGTACCTTCTGAAATTGTAAAACTGATGTTGGCATTGAAAATCAAATCTCTTTGTTATGGTCATTCGGGTGTACAAATGATTACAGTTGCTCGATTGGTGGAAATGTTCAATAAAAATATACTTCCTGTTATTTATACCCAGGGTTCTTTAGGTGCTTCAGGAGATCTGGCTCCTTTGAGTCATTTGTGCTTACCGCTGATTGGGGAAGGGGAAGTTTATTTCAATGGAAAGAAAACAAAAGCGGCTGAGGTGTTACAACATTTCGGTTGGGATATTATCCATTTACAAAGTAAAGAAGGATTGGCATTGATAAATGGTACACAATTCATGAGTTCTTATGGAATGCATTGTCTAATAAAGTCAGAACGTTTATTAAAATGGGCTAATATTATTGCAGCTATTAGCTTTGAAGGCTTTGATGGAGTGAACTTTCCATTTAATGAACATATACATGAGATACGGGCTCACTCCGGACAAGTACGTGTAGCCGCAGAAATGAGAAGCTTATTGAAAGGAAGCGAAATTGCTGTTCAGAAAAAATCACAAGTTCAGGATCCTTATTCTTTCAGATGTATTCCGCAGGTTCATGGCGCAACTCTGGATACTTTCAATCATGTATTGTCTGTATTTATGAGAGAAATCAATTCGGTTACCGACAATCCCAATATTTTTCCTGATGAAGATTTAATTGTGAGTGGAGGAAATTTTCATGGTCAGCCTTTGGCCCTTTCCTTAGATTTTCTTGCTATTGCGATGAGTGAAATAGCCAACATCAGTGAAAGAAGAACGTATCAGCTGATCAGTGGGTTAAGAAACTTACCTCCGTTTTTAGTGAAAGATGCAGGATTAAATTCGGGATTTATGATTCCACAATATACTGCCGCTGGCATTGTGAGTGAAAACAAACAATTATCTACACCAAGCAGTGTTGATTCTATTCCGTCCAGTATCAATCAGGAAGACCATGTGAGCATGGGTGCAAATGGTGCCGTTAAATGCAAACGGGTTATCGATAACGTAGAAAAAGTTTTAGCTATTGAACTACTCACAGCTGTTCAGGCTATAGAATTTAGAAGACCACTTAAAACTTCTGAACAATTAGAAAAAATAATTGTTGCTTTCAGGAAGGAAGTGTCTTTCAATGATGCCGATAGGATTTTACATGAGGATATGATAAAGTCGGTTGACTTTTTAAAAAATTACATTTTTGAATAATTAAAAATACTTTTCGAGATGACATCAACAGGATACGATTACAAAAAATACAAAACACCAACAGGAACTCAACTGAATTGCAAAGGCTGGATTCAGGAAGCGGCATTAAGAATGTTATTGAACAATCTTGATCCGGAAGTAGCCGAAAGGCCGGAGGATTTAATTGTTTACGGTGGCCGGGGAAAAGCGGCTCGCAATATCGAATCCCTTGATTTGATTATTAAAGGATTGAAAGATCTGGAACAGGATGAAACTTTATTGATTCAAAGTGGAAAACCCGTTGGTATTTTAAAAACACATAAAGATGCGCCTCGGGTTTTAATCAGCAACTCTCAGCTGGTTCCTAACTGGGCCAATTGGAAACATTTTGATGAGTTGGAAAAAAAAGGCCTGATGATGTATGGCCAAATGACTGCAGGAAGCTGGATATACATTGGAAGCCAAGGGATCGTTCAGGGCACTTATGAAACTTATGGATCTGCAGCTACAAAACATTTTGGTGGCACCTTAAAAGGAACATTGAATGTTACAGCCGGGTTAGGTGGAATGGGTGGAGCTCAACCTCTGGCCATTACTATGAATGAAGGTGTGGCATTAGTTGCAGAAGTGGAAGAATGGAGAATTGATAAAAGAATTGAAACCAGATATCTGGATGAGAAATTTCTCAATATTGATGAAGCTATTGATAAGTCTCTACAATATAAAGCAGAAGGAAAAGCTGCCAGCATTGGCGTTCTTTGCAACGCTGTAAATCTACTGGAAAGATTAATTGAAAGAAAAATAGTGCCAGATACCCTTACAGATCAAACCAGTGCTCATGATCCTTTAATTGGTTACATTCCTCATCATTTAACTAACGAAGAAGCCAATGTTCTTCGTCAAGAAAATCCGGATGAGTATATTAATCTCAGTTACGATAGTATGCGCAAGCACGTAGAACTTATGCTTGAATTACAGAAAATGGGTGCTGTAACTTTTGATTATGGAAATAATATCCGTGCAAGAGCAAAAGAACGTGGATTAGAAAATGCTTTTGATTTTCCAGGATTTGTGCCTGCATATATCAGGCCTTTATTTTGTGAAGGGAAAGGCCCTTTCAGATGGGCTGCATTAAGTGGTGATCCGGATGATATCAGAGTAACAGATGAATTGATGATGGAATTATTTCCTGAAAATACAGGCATGATTCGCTGGATGAAAATGGCAAAAGAAAAAATTGCATTTCAGGGATTACCTGCACGTATTTGTTGGATTGGTCAGGGAGAAAGAGAAAAAGCAGGTTTGGCTTTCAATGAATTGGTAAGAACAGGAAAAGTAAAAGCGCCTATAGTTATTGGTCGCGATCATTTAGATACCGGTTCTGTGGCCAGCCCTAACCGCGAGACAGAAGCAATGCTGGATGGAAGTGATGCTGTTGCAGACTGGCCAATTCTAAATGCATTAGTTAATACTGCAGGTGGAGCCAGTTGGGTATCATTGCATCACGGAGGTGGAGTGGGAATGGGTTATAGTATTCATGCAGGAATGGTAATCGTTGCCGATGGAACCGATGATGCTGCTGCAAGATTAAGTAGGGTATTAAGAAACGATCCGGGTATGGGAGTTATCAGACATGCAGATGCAGGGTATGAACTTGCCATTAAAACTGCAGAAAAATATAATCTTGATATAAAAAGCAGATTGAAATAAATAAAAAAAGTGTTCTAAAAAGAACACTTTTTTTATTCCTATATTTTTCATTCAATAATGATTGATGCACTATTAATGCTAGAAATTATATCCAAAGCCTACGTTGAAGTCAAATACACCCATGTTTTTTTCAACACTACCATTCACTAGCTTCCAAACAGGTTTCGTGTGATTATAATATATGTTTGAAAAAAAGCAAACATTAGGATTGAAATTGTAACGAATATCTGTACCATATTGATACACGAAAGCATCAGACCATTTTTCATTAGATATTACTCCACTATCAGATTGGATTACAGGTGCATTTGCAGAAGCTACTCCAGCTAGAAATTTAAAATCGAGTAACACTTTCTTAGATAAATTAACGGTAGCCATTGGCCCTAACAAAACTCCCCAATATTGATAGTGGTCGGCCTTGGCATTTGTAAAATCAGGTAATTTTTTTAGTTCATCAATGTTAAGTACATGTTGAGCATAAATTACAGAACTTGCGAGCCCGAAATGCTTTTCAAGTTGATAAGCAAAATTCAAATTTAAATTAAATCCAAATTTTGCAAAACCAGACTCCTGATGATTTAGATTCATTAAGCCATATTGTCCTACTGGAAACGATGGGCCGGCTGTTAATGCAATTACAAACTTTTTAGAAACTTCATCTTTAGAAACTTCCTGAGAAAAACTACTAAGACCAATAAGAATTAATAGTTGAATGATAGCTAATTTTTTTTTCATTTTATTTGTTTTAATAGTGTGAATAATTTACTGGTGTAAAACTAAAATGATTTAACACTTTAATAAATGACGGTTATTTTATTTTTTATTGACTCACATCATCTAATTAAAATTTAAACTTGAGGATGATGTGAGTCATTAAAATAAAACATCAAAATCATTTTACAGAGAAGCGTAAACGATAATCTTTGTGTAGTTCATAATTCAATAACTATAAAAATTATTTTTATGACTTACTTAAATTCTTACTATCTAGTAGACAAACAAAAGCAACTAATGAGAATGGTTAATTTTTACGAAAAACAAATTGACGTGTTGGATAAAATGCTTGAAGAAGTTACACAAAAGTACAATGCGTTAAATGAATCTAAAGAAAGTAATTATTTCCATGAAAGATTTGTAGAAAAACAAAATTTAATAAATGAATTGAAACATGATTTAAATGTCAATAATTTTTTATTAACCAGAGATCTGGCACATAATCAAGGGAAAATGTCGGATGTATATGTGAACGAAAATAAACACATAGAAGAGCATGTAGTAAGTTTTGAAAAGGAAGTAAATGAATTAAGCAAAGATTTTAAAAATTATATACTGGACAAAATATAGAGATATTACACCCCCGAAAACTAAAATAGTCGTCTTTTTACAGACGACTATTTATTTTATTATTAAAAATTATTTATTGCAGTTTAGCCAGCCATAAAGAAGCATTCATAAATTGAGCAATATGTGTATTGGTGCTAAGTCCCCAACTTAAATAAAGTGTATTCCCAGCAGCGCCAGTTCCATCATCCATAGGAGAACTGTCTGTTACACAATAAACTCTTCCTGTTCCATAAGTAGAAGCTGCAGCCATAACCTTGGTAGTTGAAGTTTGAGCTGTGCTGTTTTGCCAGAATAAAGCCTGCACCGTTGGATTTACAGTTGGTTGCAAAGTTAATGTAGCACCATTGTGAAAATCAAGTTTTGAAACCACACCCTGAGAACCGTTTATTAAAGGATTGGTACTGCTGTTAGCACGAACATTAGTACTCAATTGAGAAATATCAGTTAAATCAACACTGAATCCAAATGGATTAGTTACCACACCATTATT
>CANFGZ010000148.1 GCA_947446585.1 Chitinophagaceae bacterium
AAAACCAGTATTTGAAGATGCAGATGCTGATGGCGTAGTTGATCAATTAGATCGCGAGCCTAATACCCCTGCTGGAGTTTCTGTTGATACACATGGTGTTTCAAGAGATACCGGTGGTGATGGTGTTCCTGATTACAAAGACAAGCAATTGATAACTCCTACTGAGTGTCAGCCTGTTGATGCTGATGGAATTGGTAAATGTCCAGAACCAGAGTGCTGCAAAAATCCACCTGCACCTCCAGTTCCAGAATGTCCTACTGATTACCCAAGTTTATCTTATAAAGGTAAAGGTGCTGGAATCAGTGCAGATACAAAAGCTTTGTTGATGTCTGTGGCAGCTAAAATGAAGGCTAATCCTAAATGCAACATCACAATAAACGGTTATCCAGAAGCTTCAAAAGCAGCTCAGGCTGTTTGTCAGCAAAGAGTTGATGCTGTTAAATTGTATCTTGTTCAGAAAGAAGGAATTAGTGCTGAAAGAATAGCAACCAATTGCGAAGTTGGCGGCGGTGATAAAAACACTGTTGACATTAAGTCAAACTAATACAATTTCTAAATTACTTTTTGCAATATTTAAGAACCCTCTATTTTGGAGGGTTCTTTTTTTGAGCTTTATTAACATAGTTTTTTTGGAGAATTAGTCTTTTGCATTCATTTTTGAAAAAAAAAGTATAAATTTGCGACTCTTTATGCGACAGTTCAAAATATTCTTTACCTTCTTGATGATTGTTATTTGCATCTCATCTTGCAGCAAGTTTACAAAAATCCAAAAAAGTAAAGATTATAATTATAAACTGACGAAAGCCGAAGCATACTATAATAGCAAGAAATACCGGTTTGCCCAGCAGTTGTATGAAGAATTATTTCCTGTATTCAAAGGAACCCAGAAATTTGAAGATCTTTATTATCGATACGCGTATTGCTTTTATTATGAGGGACTTTACAGAGATGCCGAAAATTTGTTTAAAGGATATTTAGAAGTCTTTCCAAATAGCACTAACGCTGAAGAAGTTGATTATATGAGAGCGTATTGCTTTTATAAGCAATCTCCCAAAATAGAATTAGAGCAGGTAAATACAGTTAAGGCAATGGGGATGATGCAGACATTTATTAATACACATCCGGGCTCTGCTAAAAATAAAGAAGCAACAGAAATTATTGATAAATGCAGAGTAAAGTTGGAGCTGAAAGAATACAGAGGAGCAGAACTTTATTATAATATAGGTGAATATAGAGCTGCAGCACTTTCATTTTCGGATATTTTAAATAACTATCCTGAATCGCCTTTAGGAGAAACTTATAAACTCATGGTTGTAAAATCGTATTATAAGTTTGCAAAAATGAGTGTTATTGAAAAACAGGAAGAACGTTACGAAAAAGTGGTTTATGAATATGAAGATTTCCTGGATAGATTTCCCGAAAGCAAATTGTTAAGTGAGGCTTCAACTTACTATACACAAAGTCAAAACCAATTAAAAGCAATAAAAAATGAGCAAATTTCGTCGCCAACTAAGTAGTAATACAAGTAGTTCTGTTGAACCTAAGAAACTTTCTGATTTGAAAGAAAAAACAGGCAACTTGTATGAATCCATTGCAGTAATTGCCAAAAGAGCTAATCAAATTAATATTACTATAAAGGAAGAGTTGCATAATAAACTTGAAGAATTTGCAAGTCATACAGATAGTCTTGAAGAAATTCATGAGAATAAGGAGCAGATAGAAATATCTCGGGCTTATGAAAGAATGCCCAATCCCTCATTATTGGCAACCACTGAATTTTTAGAAGATAAAGTGTATTTCCGTAAAAATGAGGAGAACTTGTTCAGTTAATAATAATTCCTTTAATTTAACCGGTAGTTTTAAAATAGTTGTTATAAATTTAACCCCGCTCAGGCGGGGTATTTTATGTTAAAAAACAAGAAAATATTATTGGGAATAACGGGGAGTATTGCAGCTTTTAAAACCGCTGCTTTAGTCAGGCTATTAAAAAAAGCAGGAGCTGAAGTAAAAATTGTTATGACTCCCGCTTCCTTGGAATTCGTTGCACCACTAACACTTTCTACTTTATCAAGAAATAAGGTATTATCTACACTTGCTGAAAACGATTCCTGGTCTAATCATGTTATGCTAGGAAGATGGGCAGATCTAATGTTGATTGCACCTTTAAGTTGCAATACGTTGGCCAAGATGTCTAATGGCATTTGCGATAATTTACTGATGGCAGTTTACTTATCCGCTACATGCCCTGTAATAGTGGCACCTGCAATGGATGAGGACATGTGGCTTCATCCGTCAACACAAAATAATATCAAACAGATTAAGTCTTTTGGAAATAAAGTCATTCCTGTTGAAAATGGAGAACTGGCTAGTGGATTAGTGGGTCCGGGAAGGATGGCTGAGCCCGAAAATATCATTAAATGGCTGGAAGAAAATATTGCTCTTTCAAAACAATTAACTGAAAAAAAAATCCTGATAACTGCGGGACCAACTTATGAAGCACTGGATCCCGTAAGATTTATTGGAAATCATTCATCAGGTAAAATGGGCATTGCGATAGCTATTGAATGTGCAAACAGAGGGGCAGAAGTTACTTTGATTTGCGGTCCTGTAGCAGAAACAATTCCTCAGGGTTTGAAACTTATAAAAGTGAATTCAGCATCACAAATGTATGAGGCTTGTCATCATGAATTTGCAAATACAGATATTGCTATAATGAGTGCTGCAGTTGCAGACTATACAATTAAAGATCCTGCGATAAATAAAATAAAAAAAACTGATCAGCAATTTTCCATTGAATTGGAAAGAACAAAAGATATTTTACAATCACTTGGCGCTATAAAAAAAAGTAATCAGATTCTGGTTGGTTTTGCATTGGAAACTGAAAACGAAACTGAAAATGCCAAGCTGAAACTAAAATCAAAAAACGCCGACTATATAGTAATGAATTCTTTAAATAACCCTGGCGCTGGATTTGGCGGAGACACTAATAAAATCAGTATTTTTGAGAAGTCAGGGAAAGAATATCATTTTGAAACTAAGACCAAAACTGAAGTGGCAAAAGATATTATAAACACCATACTTAATGTTCAATATGTATAAATTCAGATTTTTAATTATTTTGTTGTTCATAACAAATGTCAGTAACGCACAAGAGTTATTGGCAAGAGTAACGGTTGGTACAACAAGAGTAGCCAGTAACGTAAATAAAAATACTTTTCAAACACTGCAAACTTCTATAATTAATTTTTTGAACAACAGAAAATGGACTTCTGAAAATTACGGTCCGAATGAAAAAATAGAATGCAGTTTTATTCTTAATCTTGAATCTACCGATGAATTAAATGTATATTCTGCATCTTTAATTGTGCAAACTGCACGTCCTGTTTTTAATTCCTCTTATCTTTCCCCATTAATTAATTATAAAGATGATAATTTCACATTTAAATATTTGGAGTTTCAGCAGTTGGATTTCAATGAAAACAGAGTAAGTGGTAATGATGCTCAAGTATCAAATCTTACCGCAGTGCTTGCTTATTATGCCTATATGATTATTGGATTTGATGCACTTTCATTTGCGCCGCATGGGGGAGATGTTTATTTTCAAAAAGCGCAGAACATTGTTAACAACGCACCTGATGGAAGAAGTATCACCGGTTGGAAATCGTTTGATGGAGTGAGAAACCGTTATTGGCTTGCTGAGAATATTACCAACACAAGATATTCTGTAATGCAAGATATTTATTACAGTTATTATAGGTTATGCATGGATAAATTGTATGATGACGAAAAGAAAGGCAGAGCTGAAATGCTGAATGTGTTGAATCAGCTGGATGCTTTTAATAAAGAAAATCCTAACACGATGATTAATCAGTTTTTCCTTCAGGGAAAATCAACGGAACTGATAAAAATATTCTCAAAAGCTGCACCACCAGACAAAGCAAGGGCGCTGGATATTCTTGTCAGATTGGATATTACTAACGCCAGCAAATACAATGCTGAATTGAAATGAGATATCTTTTACCAACTTTTTTATTTTTGCTGATTTTCTCCTGTAACACTAAGGATAGCATTCCTAATGATATTATTAAGCCTGAAAAAATGCAATTGATTTTATCGGATTTTATAAAATCCGATGTATATACTACGGAGATTATTAACAAGCAATCTTTAGAAAGTGACACTGTTTCAAATCTTAGAATTCAACAAATTATTTTTAATCATTACAAAATATCAAGGAATGATTTTTATAAAAGCTATCAATATTATTATATTCATCCGGGATTGATGATTTCAATTTTAGATAGTATCACAAATAAAATTGACACTGCTAAACCTTTTCAAAAAAATATGAATACTTTTCCTTCATTAAAAGAAAAGGGTAATGAAGATAAATTAGTGATTAAAAAACAAAAAAGCATAGAAGAGAATCCACTTAAATTAAAAGGAAAATCTTTTCAAAGATTTAATCCAAAATTATTTAATAAAAAAAAATTAATTAAAAATCCTAATGAATAAAATTTATAAAGATGCCACTCAGGCAATTGAAGATATACATGACGGGGCAACTATTTTGCTTGGAGGTTTTGGTCTTTGCGGTATACCCGAAAATTGTATAACAGCATTAGTAAGCAAAGGAGTGAATAGCCTTACCTGTATTTCTAATAACGCTGGAGTAGATGATTTTGGAATAGGACTTATGTTACAAAAAAAGCAGGTAAAGAAAATGATTTCATCTTATGTTGGGGAAAATGCCGAGTTTGAAAGGCAGCTCTTAAGTGGAGAACTTGAAGTAGAGCTAATTCCTCAAGGCACACTAGCAACACGTTGTATGGCTGCCGGCTATGGCATTCCAGCAATATATACACCTGCTGGTGTGGGCACCGAAGTAGCTCAGGGCAAAGAAGTAAGAAGTTTTGATGGTAAAGAATACCTGCTGGAAATGGCTTTTAATGCTGATTTCGCAATCGTGAAAGCATGGAAAGGGGATACTATGGGTAATCTGATTTATAAAGAAACGGCCAGAAATTTCAACCCACTAATGGCAATGGCTGGAAAGATTACTATTGCTGAAGTGGAAGAATTGGTTGAAGCAGGAGAATTAGATCCCAATCAAATTCATACTCCCGGAATTTACGTAAACAGAATCTTTGAAGGAAAAAATTACGAAAAGAGAATCGAGCAATTAACTGTAAGGGATAGTTGATTATTTAATAGGTGTTCATGGTAAGTAATGAAATTTTAAAACTCCAAACTTCAAATAAATATGGCCCTCGATAAATATCAAATTGCACAAATAATTGCCAAAGAACTAAAAGACGGATATTATGTAAACCTTGGTATCGGCATTCCTACTCTGGTTGCTAATTATGTTCCTCAAGGAATTAATGTGATTTTGCAAAGCGAAAATGGATTATTAGGCATGGGGCCATTTCCAAAAAAAGGGGAACAAGATGCCGATTTAATTAATGCGGGTAAACAAACCATAACTACATTACCAGGCTCATCTTTTTTTGATAGCGCTATGAGTTTTGGAATGATTCGCGCGGGCAAAGTTGATCTCACCGTATTGGGCGCAATGGAAGTAAGTGAAAATGGCGACATCGCCAATTGGAAAATACCCGGTAAAATGGTAAAAGGAATGGGAGGCGCAATGGACCTTGTAGCCAGTGCTAAAAATATTGTTGTGGCTATGATGCACACCAATCCAAAAGGAGAAAGTAAATTATTGCCCAACTGCACATTACCACTTACTGGTGTACGTTGTGTGAAGAAAATTGTAAGCGATTTGGCAGTT
>CANFGZ010000149.1 GCA_947446585.1 Chitinophagaceae bacterium
AACGGAGGTGGACACGAACAAGGTTTAAGAAGTGGTACGTTAAATGTTCCTGGAATTATTGCATTAGCAAAAGCTTGCGAAATTTCTAGTCAAGAAATGTCACAAAACAAAAAAATCATTTCTGAATTTAGAGAATATTTGGAGAAAGAATTATTGAAATTGCCAAATACGTCATTAAATGGAAATATAGTAAATAGAATTTTCAATACAGTAAATATTTGTTTTAAAGGTCAAGATGCTAATGTATTAATTGGTAGAATGAAAAATGTTGGTATTTCAAACGGATCTGCTTGTTCATCTTCAATTGTAGAACCTTCACACGTTTTGAAGGCTATAGGATTAAGTGATGATGAGGCGTTTGCTTCAATTAGATTTTCACTAGGAAAATTCAACACAACAGAAGACATCGAAACTGTCATTCAAAAATTAAAAGAACTCACTCAACCAAATTTTAATTATGCTTAAGGAATGTGATTGGTCATTAGATAGAGATTACAAAACAGGTTCTTTAGATGAACCGCTACAATTTTATTTGGATGGATTGGCCAATAGCAATGAATTTAGCTTATTGTTGGGTTATTTCAGTTCATCTGCTATCAATTTGCTTTCGGTAGGTTTCGCCACTTTCATAAGCAAAGGAGGAAAGATGAAGATGGTAATCAATCATTTACTTTCATCAAAAGATAAAGAAGCAGTTGAAAAAGCGAATGGAGAATCTTTAAATAAAGTTTTTGATTTAACTGATGTGGTTTCTCTTGGTAGAGTTCTTGACGAGTATGATACTCACTTTTTCGAATGTCTGGCTTATTTGATTTCTGAAAAAAGAATTCAAATAAAAGTCATTAAACCAAAAAACGGAAAAGGGATTGCACATTATAAATCAGGAGTTTTTACTGACGGTCAAGATTCTGTTGGTTATAAAGCATCTTGCAACTTTACATTATATGGTTTATCTGAAAATTTAGAAGAACTAGAAGCTTTCCTAAGTTGGGAAAATGGCAGGTCAAATAAACTCATAAAAAAGCAATTAAGATTGATTGATGACTATTTTTCTGAGAGAGATGAAGATGTTGAGTATATTTCTATAAATGAAATTGAAGTTGTTCTCAAAGACAAATTTGGAAAGAAAGATATCAATGAATTGCTAGTCCAGGAAGAACAATTATTGAAAAAAAAACAAAGTTTAATTTCAAACATCAAACTAAAAAATACAATAGGTAAACTTTTCAATGATATTGAAATTATAAGAAGAACGCCCAAATTCCCCTATGTAGAAGGCCCTCGAGAGTATCAAATTAATGCTTACAATAGCTGGGTTGATAATGACTATAAAGGAATGTTTGCAATGGCAACAGGAACAGGAAAAACGATTACTTCTCTTAACTGTTTATTAAATGAATACAAGAAAACAGGTATTTATAGAGCTATAATAACTGTTCCTACAACTGCATTAGTAGAACAATGGAAAAAAGAATGTACAAAGTTTAATTTCAAAAACATTATAACGGTCAGTTCAAAAGAAAACTGGGATAATAATCTTGCATTTTTCAACACGGCTTCAAAACTTATTGATACTTCTTATATCGTTATTGTTACTTATGCTTCCTTTCCAAGACCAAAGTTTCAAAGTTACTTTACCCAACTACCTAAAGACACTATTTTAATTGCTGATGAAACTCACAATCTCGGATCCCAAGGTTTACTTAGATTATTACCTAACATACACCTTGAAAAAAGAATAGGTTTATCTGCAACACCACATAGAAAATTTGATGAGGCAGGGAATACATCGATTCAGGAGTTTTTCAATGATGAACCGCCTTATATAGTTTCATATTCTATGGAAGAAGCATTGAAAATTGGCTGGTTATGCAAATACACTTATCATCCACACATTGTAAAGTTAACAGACCAAGAAATGGAGAAATATAAAGAATTATCTCTACAACTTTTAAGAATGGGTATGTTCGATAAAGAAACTGGTGCTTTTAGAAGTAGCCCTGAAATTGAAAAAAAACTTCTTGAAAGAAAACGCATCATTCACAAAGCAGCAAATAAACTAGATGCTTTTAAAGATATTCTCAGAAGCGAATTTGATAAAAGAAAGAATCTAAAATATACTTTGATTTATGTGCCTGAAGGTATTGAAACAAGTTTTGACGAAACGGATTTTATCGAAGAAACAGAAGATGAAAACAGGTTGATTAACGAATATACAAGAGCAGTAAGCAATACGGATGATTCTGTAATGGTTAAACAGTTTACTTCAAATTCATCTAACAGAGAAGATATATTAAAAAACTTTGAAGAAAGTAAAATTCACGTATTAACCTCAATGAAATGTTTGGATGAGGGTGTTGATGTTCCGCGTTCAGAACTGGCTATATTTTGTGCTAGTACAGGAAATCCGAGACAATTTATACAAAGAAGAGGCAGGGTTTTACGATTGCATAAAGATAAAATTCATGCAACTATTCACGATTTAGTGGTAGTTCCAGAAATAGATGATATAAGTACATTTGAAATGGAAAAGGGGTTAGTTAAAAAAGAACTTGAAAGAGTTGTTGACTTTGCCAATCTAGCAATGAATAAAACCGATACCTATGAAATCCTAAAAAAAATTATCGAATACTATAACATAAACCTTAACGATTTATAAAATATCCCTATGGCAAGAAAAGACGACATCCTCAAAAGTTTATTAACCCATGAGCTACTTGAATCCAAGTATGAATTAAAAAAAGAAGAAATCCCCTCTACAATTAGGGAAGCCCTTAACTCGGACAAGCCAATCATTAAGGCAATTGCTTTGATAGTGGAAGCATTAGAAAAATCTCCTCCAGCAACTGATAATGAGTTAAGAAATAGTATCCTTCAATATTTAAATACAGCGATATGATTATAAAAAAAATACAAATTGAAAATTATCTCTGCTATTATGGCGTAAAATCATTTCAGTTTGAAGATGGCCTTAATATTATTTTAGGTGAAAATAATGAAGGAAAAACTAAATTCTTTGAAGCAGTTGACTGGTTGTTCAATGGTACAAATTCTGAATTAGAAAATTTAGTCTCAGCAAAAAAAGTGAGCGAAATCGCAACTGACGATAGTTTTAGAGTTAGTGTGTCAATGACTGTAAACCAGTATAATTCTGAATATAAAATTTCAAGAAGTTTTACAATTAAGAAAACTCACAACAACGAAATTGAAACATCAAATTTCAGATTTGAAGGTGAAGAAACTGACTCAAAAACAGGAGAAAGAATACCGAAAAACGGACAAGTTTTACTTGATAATATATTTCCCTTTCAAATTCGAAAATACTCAATGTTTAAGGGTGAGACAGAATTAAATATATTTGAGAATGAAGAGGCTTTAGCCAATTTAATAAATCTATTCTCAGATGCTAGGCATTTTGAAAAATATACAGAAAAAGGAATATTTCTTAGTGAAAAAGCTGAAAATGCAGTAGAACAATCAACACGCCAAAATCAAAGAAATCAAAGAGCCTATAATTTAATAGAGGGCGAGCTTTCTCATTTGGAAAGGGAAAAAGAAAGATTAAAGGTTCATCTAAATTCTACAGAAGATGAAAAAACAAAGTTAGAATTAAATATAAAGGAAGCCGAAAAATATGTTGATAATGCTGAAGCTCTTCAAACAATAAATAAACGCATAAAAAATATTGAAGAAAAAATAAATAGTTATAATTCTAAAATTGATGAAAATTACACTACTTCTTTATTTGATGAAAACTGGATTTTAGTCAATTTCGAATCTTTCCATAAAGAGTTTGCAGAAAAAGTTACTACACATAGCAAAACTAGAAGAGAACTACAATCAGATTTTGACAAACAAAAAGGTATAAAAGAAGGTGAGAAAAAAGCAAAAGCTGAATTGCTAAACAATGCAGTACCTCTTCCTATTGGTGTACCTTCAAAATTCCATATGGAAGAGATGCTAAATGATGAAATTTGCAAAGTTTGTAATCGAGAAGCTAAGAAAGGTTCCGAACAATACGAATTTATGATGAAAAGACTTAAATCCTATCTGGAAAGCCAAGTTGTAGAAGAAAAGGAACAAGAGGAAGATGAAACTCTTTTTAAATTTGATTATACAAATAGACTTGTTAATTTAAGTGTAAGTCATGAAGACAATCTGAAAAACCTTAGATTAATAAGAACTAAAATAAAAGACCTTTTTGAATTTAATGATGATAGAAAAAAAGACATTGAGGAACTAAAAGAACAACTTGAAAAGGAAAAAATTGAAAGAGGCAGAATTTTAGGCAATTCAAAAATTGCTGATGAGGATAAATTGATTAATATATTTAAGAATTACACTTCATGGCAAGAAGATTTAAGAGGTTTAAATAGAGAGCACTTTAGTCTTGAGTCAAAAACAAAAGAAATTTTAAAAGAATTAAAACTAAAAAAAGAAGAGAAAGACAAAATAGATTTAAATTCAGCTAGTTTATTTTTGTTAAAAACGAGAGATATTTTAAGGCATATAGAAACAATTTTTATCGATACAAAAGAAAAGAAATTTGATGAATTTATTGAAAAGTTGGAAAATAAATCAAATAAATTTCTAAATCAAATAAACGTTGAAGCATTTACAGGACAGATTAAGTTTTCAAAAAAGAGATTTGCTGGAGATAGAATAAAAATTGAAGTATCACTATTTGAAGCAGGAGGAAGGTATTTTGTGCCTGGTACAGCCGTTAGAACTTCAATGAATATTTCAATTTTACTTGCAATTTCAGAACTTGCTAATGAAGTAAGAGATGAAACATATCCAATGATTTTTGATGCGCCAACGTCTTCCTTTGGTGAAACTAAGACTGGCGATTTTCTTAACTTAATTAATGAAACATCAAACCAAAAAATAATTCTTTTAAAAGACTTTATAGGATCTATTAAGAACCCTGATGGCTCTTTGAATGATTTATTTGTTAAAGAGGAATTTAATTCCATAAAACGTAAAAAAGCGTTTTGGGTAAAATTGGAGCGACCTTTTGATAAAAAAGAATTATCTACTATTAACACAGAAGTAAACCCGTTATAAAATGAATAATTTATTTGAAAAATGGAAATCAAAAATTCCAAAATATAGTGAGTCTCATAAAGACTTATTTATTTCACTCTCTCAAAAATTTGGTGCTGAAGGTGAGAAGAAAATAAACCTTGGTAAACATTTCAGTACCAACTATGAATTATATACTTATGCTTTTTTCTTAGGGCTCTACAATAATGAATTTTCACCAATTCCTGACCGTGAAAAGAAAACTGATTTTAGCCATCATATTCAGCACTGGGGAAGCAAAACTACTGTTTCGACAAGAAAGGATTTTACTAATTTACAAGAAAATATATTTATTGCACTTTTAGCAAAAACTGACATAGACTTAATTGCACTTGAAAAAGGAGAGTTAGATGAAGATGACACTGTTAAGTCTCTTATTAAAACAATGGAGTCTTATACCAATGGTGGCCTGATTTTGATAAAAGAAAAATTAGAAGAAAATCCGATTTATTTCCTTCAGCCGACTTCATTTTTAGATATGATTTTAGAAAATGAGAATGTATAGTTATTTTAAAAAGTTTTTTTGTTAAACATAGCTTACCTGTTATGGAAAATATGTATCGCAGGAAGTTGCTCTACTTTTTAGTAGCTTTCATTTTCATTCTGCTAGCGGCTTGCGGCAATAGCAATGATTCAGGAACAGGTAAAAAGCCAGTTTATGTAAAGCCTAGCATTGATTATAAAGGCAAGTTCAGAAAAGGTCATGT
>CANFGZ010000150.1 GCA_947446585.1 Chitinophagaceae bacterium
AGGCTGGATAGGCTGGATAGGCTGGATAAAGAAATAAACTTTTAATAAAATAATAAGATTCTCAAAACTAATACACCCCAATAAAACACAATCGTCTTCCCCTTTGGGGGAATTAAAGGGGGCCTCTCAACATGACCACACCACAACAAATATCCATCTCGGATTACAATTACGAATTACCCGAAGCACGCATAGCGCTTAGACCTTTAGACAAGCGTGATGAATCAAAATTGTTGATATACAAAAACGGAGAAATCACTGAAGATAGATTTTCAAACATTGTCAATCATCTTCCCGAAAATTTATTGCTGGTTTTCAACAATAGCAAAGTCATCAATGCGCGAATTCGATTTGAAAAATCCACAGGAAGTAAAATTGAAATCTTTTGTCTCGAACCATCAGGTGAAATTAATGAGTACAGCTTTGTGATGAACCAAAGAGGATTGTCAAAATGGAAATGTTTTATCGGCGGAGTTTCAAAATGGAAAGAAGAATATCTTACCAAAGAATTAAAAATTGGAGATAATAAATTCACGCTTAACGCTAAAATCACTGGCTTATTAACAGATGCCTATGAAGTTGAATTTTCTTGGGAGCCCAAAGAAATAAGTTTCGCTGAAATTCTTGATTCGGCAGGTGATGTTCCGCTTCCCCCTTATATCAAAAGACTTTCCGAAAATGAAGACCTGAGCAGGTATCAGACTATCTATGCAAAAAACGATGGCTCTGTTGCCGCACCAACAGCAGGCCTTCATTTTACAGAAACTATTTTTTCGGCACTCACTGAAAAAAATATAAAAAAAGAAAATGTAACCCTTCACGTTGGTGCGGGTACTTTCAAACCGGTAAAAGCAGCGTTAATGAAAGACCATGAAATGCATGCCGAATGGATTGATGTGAACATACCAACTTTAGAACATATTCGAAATCAACATGAAAATATTTTTGCTGTTGGAACCACTTCATTAAGAACCATTGAAACTCTTTATTGGCTGGGTGTAAAATCTATGCTCAATCCAAAATGCGAAAAACTGGAATTACATCAGTGGGATGTTTATAAAGACGAACTGACTAAACATCATATCTCTGTTGTAGCATCGCTTTCTGCTTTAATAGAATGGTTAAAAATCAGAAATCAAAACAGAATATTTACACAGACACAACTTTTAATCACTCCCGGTTACAGATTTAAAATTGTAAAAGGACTGATTACTAATTTTCATCAACCTCAATCTACTTTATTGTTGCTGGTAGCTGCCGCCATTGGCGAAGACTGGAAAAAATGTTACCATCATGCCCTTGAACATGATTTCAGATTCCTGAGTTATGGAGATGCGAATTTATTATTTATGGCTGAATCGTAACTTTTGTACCAACGGGGATATAACTGAACAGGTCTTTCATCTCCGAATACTTTACAGAAACGCAACCATCCGTCCAATTGTAAAAATTATCAACTGTCCATTCTTCCTGCGGCCTTGTAGCATGAATAGCAATTCCAGCTCCTATTTTAGCGTTTGAAGGAATTAAACCCTGTGCTTTTCTTTCTTTAAACAACTCCACATTTTCTTTGGTAGGATAATCTAAAAGCAACTCAGGCCCCCACTGTTTATGAATTTTTTTAAGAATGATTTTAAAACTTCCATTGGGTGTTTTTTTATCTCCTTCACGCAATTTATCGCCAGGATCTTTACTTCCAAAAACAACTGGATATGTTGCATACCATCCTTCTGCATCATAAACCTTTAGTTCAAAATCGCTTTTATCTACAATAATATAATAGGCACTGTCTGAAGACTTATGGGTCCGAATTTTTGCTGAACGATGTCCTTTATCAAAAGAAAAAAGAACACAAAGCAAGAGTAAAATAAAAATTGAAAAGGAAAAAGGGTTGTTCATTTGTTAAAATAATTGTTTCATTTTTGACACATGTGTTGCTCTTAAAACTTTATCCGCAATTGTTGAAACTATACTAAAGAGCCATTCATGTTAATTAATCATTCTTCTTATTAGGTTAACGTAAGGCAAATATAAATCATTGCGTAATAATTTTGATTTCTATTCACATCTTTTCCCTACTATAAAAATAAATGGTGCAAATTTTAATCCAAATATACTTGCAAGGTTATTGATGAAAACCATTATTAACTTTTTAACTCCTTTATAATAAATATTATAGAACCCCGGTGAGACCTGAGCCGAAAAATTACTGTTTTTATAAATTTTATGATATTCTTTAATAGACAAAATTCGCTCCGTCCAGCTTCCTGTTAAAGGATTACAGGTATTAAAAGGCTCGGGTTCATTTGGAAACTGACCGGTTTTCTCATATTGGAGAACAATTTGCTTAATATCCTCACGGTTAAGCCCTCTGGTAAGTTTCGCCATTTTAATAATCAGCATTTCATCAAATTCGGGATTTATTGCGCTGATTATATCTTTTCGGATTTGAAAATAGGAAGGATGGAATTGACTATCTGCAAATCCAAAATCATCTGCGGTACCACCAGTATGCTCGTCTTTAAATTGTAATGCTCTCAGTTTTTTTATTTTGAAATAATTTTCCGGATTACTTCCTGTAGTAAAAACTGAAACCATATTGGAATTCATTTCCTTCATACTGGTAAAGAAACTATTGAGATTGTAAATATGTTCGATAATATCTGTTCCCACTATGGCATCAGGTTTGATAAAAAAACATTCTTTTTGAATCGTGTTGATGTCGCCTGTAATAAATTGATCAACAGAAATATTTAAACCAATAGCTAAAGCCTGAGCTGATTTTATAAATGACTTGTCGATATCATTGATAATAATTTTTCCGAAGCCACAAAATTTTGCAAACAATCCCAACAATCCATTTCCTGCGCCATAATCAATCAGTGTTATTGATTCTTTTTTTAACCCGGAATTCAAGATTATCTGCTCAAGAACTTTTGAATAAATGAGTAAATAATAATTACTATTGAGCACAAGATGTTGCAGATATTTTTTACAATAATGAACATCAGATACTTCCAAAATATTAATTTCAGAGAGCCTTGAAGAAAACGCTTTAATTTCCTGTTTAAACAATTTTGATACTATTGAAATTGATTTGCCTGCTAAATTAAGAAATTAAAAAGGCGGATTGTTGAAACAAATTGTAATTTCCTTGATAATAAATGAGTTTGTGTGACTAGATTTGTATACATCGAAATAAATATTGAATTATGAATGAGCATTTCTCCAAAAGAATCAAATCTGAATTAGAAGAAATATCAACAGCTGGACTTTTTAAAAAAGAAAGAATTATCAGCAGTGAACAGGGAGCCGAAATCACCGTCAACGGAAAGACTGTTTTAAATTTCTGCGCCAATAATTATCTGGGATTATCTTCTCACCCAAAAGTAACTGAAGCCGCCAAACAATATATTGACAGAAGAGGATATGGAATGAGCAGCGTTCGTTTCATTTGTGGCACACAGGATATTCATAAAGAGCTGGAGCAGGCTATTTCTTCTTTTCTTCAAACAGAAGACACGATTTTATATGCTGCTGCTTTTGATGCGAATGGCGGCGTGTTTGAGCCTTTATTTAATGAAGAAGATGCCATCATCAGCGATGCATTGAATCACGCTTCTATCATTGATGGAGTGAGATTATGTAAAGCACAACGCTATCGCTATGAACATAACAACATGGAAGACCTAGAAGCCAGATTAATAGAAACGCAGCATTTAAGAAACCGAATTATTGTAACAGACGGTTCATTTAGTATGGATGGCACAATTGCTCAGCTGCATACAATTTGCGATCTCGCTGATAAATATAATGCCGCTGTAATGATTGATGAATGTCACTCTTCAGGATTTATTGGAAAAACAGGAAGAGGAACTCATGAATACAGAAATGTGATGGGACGAATAGATATTATTACAGGAACATTAGGAAAGGCATTAGGCGGAGCGAGTGGAGGTTTTACTTCAGGCAAAAAAGAAATAATTGAAATGTTGCGTCAAAGAAGTCGACCTTATTTATTCAGTAACACTTTAGCGCCGAGTATTGTTGGTGCATCAATTGCAGTTTTAAATATGCTAAGTGAAACCACAGCACTCAGAGACAAGTTGGAGTATAATACTCAATATTTCAGAAACAAAATGACTGAAGCCGGATTCGATATTAAACCAGGCGATCATCCTATTGTGCCTATCATGTTGTACGATGCTGTGTTGGCACAACAATTTGCAGCGCAATTACTGGAAGAAGGAATTTATGTTATTGGATTTTTCTTTCCAGTTGTGGCAAAAGGTCAAGCACGCATCCGTGTACAATTAAGTGCCGGACACGAACAACATCACCTGGATAAAGCCATACATGCCTTTACAAAAATTGGGAAAGAACTGGGCGTATTGAAATAATGGAGTTTTCGCATTTAATATTAAATAATTAATGTCATTCAATTATAATTTGTAAGTTTATCTGAAGTGAAAAAAGATTTAATTTTTATTATAGGTTCTTCCGGACATGCAAAAGTCATTATTGATATTGTAGAAAAAGAAGGCAAATATGAAATTGCCGGACTTATAGATTCCTATAAAAATAAAGGAGAAGAAACACTTGGCTATAAAATTATAGGTACTGAAAAAGACTTGCCTCAATTATTAGCATCATTTCCCGGAGCATCAATTATTATCGCCATTGGAGACAATTGGATTCGACACTTAGTGAAGGAAAAAATAACTGCTATCGCTCCTGAATTAAAATTCGCATCTACAATTCATCCTTCAGCTCAAATTGCAAAAAATGTAAAAATCGGAAAGGGAGTTGTTATAATGGCTGGAGCTATAGTAAACAGTGAATCAACTATTGGTGATTTCACTATTATAAATACAAAAGCCGCTATCGATCACGATGGAACAATGATGCGGTTTTCAAGTTTGGCTCCGGGAGTTACTGCAGGTGGAAATGTTACTATTGGAGAATTTTCTGCCATTTCAATAGGTGCAAGTATTAAGCACAACATCTCAATTGGAAATCATGCAGTGATTGGTGCCGGTTCCATCGTTCTGAATAATTGTAACAATAATGTAATTATGTATGGTGTGCCTGCAAAAGAAATCAGAAACAGGGAAGTTGGAGAAAGGTATTTATGATGCTATTAAGATTATCATCGCTCACGATATTTGTATATTTAAAAACTAAATCTTTTTTATGAAAAAATTGAAAACAATTTTATTGATGGTATTTTCATTAGTTTTAATTTTTAGTTCTTGTATTGATAGCGTAAACAATAAACTAATTATCGGAAAATGGCAAGCTTCTCAGTGGCTTGGAGATGCAAATACAACGGCCCGAAATGCAGCAGGGACCTCATTTCAATTTGATGAAAAAGGAAAATATCTTTACGATTATAATGGCAGCCTTGAAAATGGATCTTACAAAGTAGAAAACAATATGTTATTTACTACACCCGAAGGCATGCAGGAAATTATGGTTAAAATTGCCAAACTTACCAGCGATAGTCTGGTTTTTGAAATGAATAGAAGTGGCACAGCCGAAACGTTGATCCTTTTAAAAAGCAAATAATTAATGCTACTTTTTATATACTAAAATTACATAAAAGATGAAGTTTCTATTTAAAAAACTGTTAACATGCGCTTTGGTGTTTATAGTTTTATCAGGAATGTCGGTTCCACACAAACCGAGCACTATTAAACCCAATATAAATAGTCTCAAT
>CANFGZ010000151.1 GCA_947446585.1 Chitinophagaceae bacterium
ATAGCTCCACTCAGGAAAGGTTGAGCTGCAGCCATCATGCGAATATGTCCATGAGCATGAATATAACGTTGACCAGTTGGCCCGCATTTGTTGGCACAATCAAAAACCGGAAGATGCTCATCCTTTAAGTAAGGCGCACCCTCTACTGTCATTGCTCCGCAAACATAGGTATTGGCGGCCTCAATTTGTTCGTCTGTAAATCCAAGTGCTTCTAATAAACTCCATCCGAAATCAGTGTATTGATTTTCTGTGAATCCTAGACGTTGCAAACAAGCTTCACCTAAAGTATAAACATTGAACACAAATCCGATTTCGAATGCGCTAGCCATCGCTGCATTTAATTTTTCAATTTCAGCAGCTAAGAAACCTTTTGCTATTAACGACTCTTCGTTAATGTAAGGAGCTCCTTTTAAAGTAGCATGACCCTTTGCAAAATTTACTATTTCTTCAATTTCCTTTTCTGAGTATTTTAAATTGCGTAATGCCTGTGGAACACTTTGATTGATGATTTTGAAATATCCACCACCACTTAGTTTTTTAAATTTAACCAAAGCAAAATCAGGTTCAACGCCTGTGGTATCACAATCCATTACCAAACCAATTGTTCCTGTTGGAGCAATAACAGTTGTTTGCGCATTACGATAGCCATTTTTTTCTCCTAGCTGTACAGCGCTATCCCAGGCTCTTGTTGCTGCTTTTAAAAGATAATCAGGACAATATTTAGCATTTATACCGTGTGGTTTAATTTCAAGGCCTTCATATGCATCCATAGCGTCATAAGCAGCAGCACGATGATTGTGCATTACTCTGAGCATATGAGATTTGTTTTCTTGATATCTGTCAAAGGCGCCAAGGAATCCGGCCATTTCTGCAGAAGTAGTATAAGCAACACCCGTCATGATTGCGGTAATCGCACCTGCAATTCCTCTTGCTTGTTCGCTGTCGTAAGGAATGCCACTAACCATTAGCATGCTTCCTAGATTTGCATAGCCTAATCCCAATGTTCTGTAATCATAACTTAATTGAGCCACTTCTTTTGAAGGAAACTGAGCCATCAGAACAGAGATTTCCAAAACTACAGTCCAAAGTCGACAAGTATATTCAAAGCCGGCTACGTCAAAAATATTATTTTCCTCATTGAAAAAACGACGAAGATTTACACTCGCCAGATTACATGCAGTGTTGTCAAGGAACATGTATTCACTGCAAGGGTTAGACGCGCGAATTGGGCCTCCTTCAGGACAAGTATGCCATTCATTTATGGTAGTATCATATTGAGTTCCTGGATCAGCACAACGCCATGCTGCATAGTTTATTTGATCCCACAATTCCTGAGCCTTAACAGTTCTCATTGTTTTGCCATTGCTTCTGGCTTTAAGTGCCCAGTCTCCGTTTTCATCAAGTACTTTGAAGAATGAATTAGGAATTCGAACAGAATTATTACTGTTTTGACCGCTAACCGTTTTGTAAGCCTCTCCTTCATAATCGCTTGGATAGCCCGCAGCGATAAGCGCGGCGACTTTATCTTCTTCTTTTAATTTCCAGGAAACAAATTCAAGAATTTCAGGATGATCAAGATCAAGACAAACCATTTTGGCAGCACGTCTTGTAGTGCCACCACTTTTAATTGCACCGGCAGCGCGGTCGCCAATTTTCAAGAAGCTCATTAAGCCACTGGAAGTACCACCGCCGCTAAGTTTTTCTCCTTCCCCGCGGATACTACTGTAATTAGTACCTACTCCACTTCCGTATTTGAAAATTCTGGCTTCTCTAACCCAAAGATCCATGATACCACCTTCGTTAACTAAATCGTCATCCACGCTCAATATAAAACAAGCGTGTGGCTGAGGGCGTTCGTATGCAGAAGTTGATTTTTTTAATTCGCCATCTTTAGGATCTACATAGAAGTGACCCTGAGGTTTTCCGGTAATTCCATACACTTCATGTAAACCAGTATTGAACCATTGAGGACTGTTTGGAACACATCCCTGATTAAGAATACCATAAACTAATTCATCATAAAAAATTTGAGCATCTTTTTTGGTAGCAAAATAATTATATCTCTCGCCCCATACTCTCCAGCAATGAGCCATACGATGTGCAACTTGTTTTACAGTAGTTTCTCTGCTTGTGCTTCCATCGGGTTGAGGTACTCCTGCTTTCCTGAAATATTTTTGTGCAAGAATGTCTGTTGCAATCTGGCTCCACTGTTTTGGAACTTCTACATTGTCCATTTGAAAAACAACTTCTCCGCTCGGGTTTTTAATTACTGATGTACGATAGTCGTATTCGAATAAATCATAGGGGCTTATGTCGTCTTTTGTGAATTGACGTTTAAAGCTGAGCGCTTTATTTGATTGTTTTTTTGTTGGCATAGAATTCTGGTTTGTTTGTTAGTAAGTTATGTTATTCCCGCTTCAGAGGTCAACGAAAATATCTGATGTATGTCATCTTTTAGGTTTCTAAATATCAACACGATGTGGACAAAATAAGTGTATAATTAAATAGCTCACAATAGCATTGGATTTGATGAGTTTTGCACTTTTTGTGGAAAGAATAAATTTTTTTTTGGAGTTCATTTTTTGTAATAAATAACAAAAGCCCGATTTAGCTGGATTCCTTCTTATTTTTATAAAAAAAATCTCAAAAATTAATGAGAACAGTATTACAGCGAGTCAAATCTGCAGGAGTTACAATAAACAATCAGTTGTTCTCTTCCATTGAAAACGGATTATTGGTTTTTGTTGGAATAGAAGATGCCGATAACAAAGAAGATGTTGAATGGCTGAGTAAAAAAATTGTGAACTTGAGAATATTCGATGACGAAAATAATGTGCCTAATGTTTCTGTTAAAGACAACAATGGAGATATTCTACTTGTTAGTCAGTTTACTTTACAGGCATCAACAAAAAAGGGTAACCGTCCTAGTTATATAAAGGCAAGTAAGCCAGAAGTGGCGATACCACTATATCAAATGCTTATCTTGCAACTAGAAACAGATTTAGAAAAAAAAATAAAAACAGGAATATTCGGAGCAGATATGAAAGTCCAATTAATTAATGACGGACCAGTAACTATCTGTATTGATACCAAGAATAAAGAATAAATTAAACATAACTTTCTAACCCCAAAATTCATGAAACAAATAACCCTCAGCGAAGCACAACAAAAAGTAGACGAATGGATAAAAACAATTGGTGTGAGGTACTTTAACGAATTAACCAACCTTGGTATTTTAATGGAAGAAGTGGGAGAGCTGAGCAGAATTATGGTAAGAAAATATGGAGAACAGTCGTATAAAGAAAGCGATACAGGAAAAGATCTTTCTGATGAAATGGCTGATGTACTTTGGGTACTAATTTGTATGGCTAATCAAACAGGCGTAAATCTTACAGAAGCACTACAAAAAAATTTTGAAAAAAAAACCACTCGTGATGCAACAAGACATACTGAAAACGAAAAATTAAAAAAATAAAACTCTTTTCCCAATTAGTTCAATCATGCAATATCTTGCATCATAAAAAATTAGTAACAATGACTAAAGTATTCTTTTATTTTTCACTTTTCACTTTTTCCTTTATTTCGGGTATTGCACAAAAAAATAATAATCTGATTAGCGGTCCTTGGGCAGGTAATGTGGAAATGAGAACTGCACAAATATGGTTAGAGGTGTCCTCGTCAGTAAAAAATGTTGCTGTAAAATACTTTTCTCAGCATGAACCTCAAAAGTCTGTGGTAATTAATTATAAAGGGGAATTAGGAAAACCATTCAACCCTTTAAAAATTGATTTAAACGGACTTGAATTTGGCACCAGTTATGCTTATGATATTTTACTGGACGGAAAGCAAATAAAACTTCCTTTCAACACAAAATTTAAAACAAAAGATCTTTGGCAATATAGAAAACCGGCTCCCGATTTTAGTTTTCTTACCGGAAGTTGCGCTTATTTCAATGAAGAAAAATATGACAGACCGGGTAAGCCTTATGGCGGAGATTCTTCTATTTTTGAAACCATGGCCAATACACCAGCAGATTTTCATATCTGGCTTGGCGACAATTGGTACACCCGTGAAGTTGATTATTCTTCAGCATGGGGGCTGAATTACAGAGCTTCACACGATAGAGCACAAAATGTTTTGCAGGCTTTCATGGCAAGCATGCCACAATATGCTATTTGGGATGATCATGACTATGGCCCTAATGATGCTGGTAAAAGTTTTAATCTTAAAGAAGAAAGCAGAGCAATATTTAAAAACTATTGGTTAAATCCCAGCTATGGCGAAGATGAAAAATCGATTTATACAAAAATTAGTTATGCCGATGTGGACTACTTTTTATTAGACGACCGATATTTTCGTTCGGAACCTAATTTACCTGATTCGATCGATGGAATGCTCAACAAAGACAAAACCTTTTTCGGCACCCAGCAATTAGATTGGCTAAAAAATTCATTGTTGTTCAGCAACGCTCCATTCAAAATTATTGTAACAGGTAGTCAGGTGTTAAATCCACTCAATAAATATGAATGCATGCAGGAATATCCTTACGAATACAACCAGCTCTTATCTTTTATCAACGAACAGAAAATAAAAGGAATCATATTTCTTACCGGCGACAGGCATCACAGTGAAATTATTAAACTGAATAGAACCTCATTGTATCCTTTATATGATATCACCGTTTCACCTTATACCTCTGGAGTTAGTAAAGTTTCTGGAGCAGAAGAAAATAATCCCAACAGAGTAAATAACACATTAATAGAAGCTCAGAATTTCGCAAAGATTTCTTTTACAGGAAAAAAAGGAGAAAGATTGATGAGCGTTGATTTCATTGGAACCAAAGGCGAAAAATTAGGAGCTTGGAGTATAAGTGAAAAAGAGATCAGGAATTAATATTTCTAAACAATCGAAAACATCGTTTTTCGCAAAAAAAAAATCATGACCTCAAACTTTTTCGAATACAACAAAATGAAAACCATTCAGGCATTACGTTATCATTTCATCAGCAGAAAGGAAATAAAAGTAATGATGATACTGGTAAATGTTTTTGCAATCCTCTCAGCCATACTTTTTTTTTACAAAAAAATATCACCCGTTGCCTTTCTTTTAAGTTCTATGCTGTGGTTTATAATGATGATTTTATTTTGGTTTTTATTACCAAGAATTATTTACAAAAAGTCGTCCTCTTTTAAAGATAGATTCAAAGTGAGTTTAAATGAAGAAGATTTTATGCTCGAACATGAGCGCGCTTCGAGAAGTTTTAATTGGAAAGAATTCAGTGCATATATGGAAAGCCCTCATTTTTTTCATTTGTATTTTAACAGCAGGTCTTTTTTTCTGATCCCCAAAGAAGCTTTTGAACAGGAAGAGAAAGCAAGAAAAATATTTAAAGAAAAAATAGTTAAATAATGCTGAGTTCTACATTCTCTTCCTCAAACTAGTTCTTTTTCCATCACCTGATGAGGGATATTCACTTCTATAAATTCACTTCCTTTAGATTTGTATCCGAATTTCTCATAAAAGCCAATAGCGGTGTCTCTTGCATGCATAATCATATACCGATATCCCTTATCCCGGGCTAAATTTTCGGCAAAAGACATAATTGAAGCACCAATCCCTTTACCCTGAACGCTATCATGAACAGCCATTTGTCTTAATCTAAGTGTTTCCTGGTCTTGAATGCTTAACACACAACATCCAACAATA
>CANFGZ010000152.1 GCA_947446585.1 Chitinophagaceae bacterium
AGGCAGGCAATATTTTTTATTAAGGTAGTCATCAATGAATCACTTGATTTGATTTGTAATACACTTTACAATTGTTCCCACAATTTCTTGCTGAAAAATTCAAGTCCGGGATCGCGGGCTCCCATTAATAATAATACACAATTATCTGTCAAATGTGGTCTTACTGCTTTCAGAAAATCGTTTCTGTCTTCTATAAAAAAAGCTTTTTTCCCTGATGCCGCAATTTCTTTAATTAAATCACTAGCAGAAATATCTTTTGTTGCAGTGCCTCCTGCATAAAATATTTCACTCATCCATATCTCATCTTGATCTCTTAATACTTTTACAAACTCATTTATGAAATCATTTTTCAAAAAACGTGTTGGGCCATAACCATGAGGCTGAAACCAGGCAATTACCTTTGAGGCAATATACTGACAGGCTTCTATAGATGCTGCACATTTAACGGGGTTGTGTGCATAATCATCTATTACATATACTCCATTTTTTTTACCCAGCAATTGATGTCTACGATAAATGCCTTCATATTTATTTAGGGCTTTTGCACAGGTGATAAGATCAACTCCGAGCTGAGAAGCAACAGCTACTGCAGCAACGGCATTCTCCATGTTATGACGACCGACTGTATTTAATTCGAAATGCTGGTCTTTTATTTTGAATGAAATATTCAATCCTTTTTGTTGAAAATCTTTTGCTACGAAACCAGTTAATATGTTTGGATCCGTAGAAAAATCAACAGCATTATTGGATGATAAACCAGCTGCTAATTTATTGCATTGGTTCACAATAAATATATCTTTTGTATTTTTTTTGAAAGTAGTAAAAATAGAAATGAGTTCTTCTATTTCCTGATGATCTTTATCGATATTCAGCAGCAATCCAATTTCAGGAGTGTATTGTACAATTGATCCATCACTTTCATCCGCTTCTATAATTAACCATTCGCCTTTACCTACATGAGCGTTGCCAATCTTGCCTTCTTTGATAATGCTCACTAATCCGGCTCCACTAATTATACTGGGATCTGCTTCGGCCTCTTTCAAGATATCAAAAAGCATGGCACTTGTCGTGCTCTTGCCTGATGTTCCACCTACAGCAATTGTTTTCTTACTTTTAGCGATAATAGCAAGTAATTCACTTCTTTTAATAATTGGGATGGATAAAGATTTTGCTTTTTGAACTTCAGGAACAGAATCTTCAATCGCTGTAGAAACAACAACAAGATCTGTTTGAGCATTAATTCCCGAACCATCCTGTAAAAAACAATGCACTCCTTCTTTTTCTAATTTATCTCTGGTATCATTAAATTCACCTAAAATAAAGTATCGGTCACTCCCTCCCGTATTTTTTCCTATGCCCGACAAATATTGAGCAATAGCGCTCATTCCTGTACCTGCAACACCTATAAAAAATACATTTTCAAATTCATCAATAGAACTGATCATTTGTTTCAACTTTCTTATTTTTTAATTAATACAGCTTTTACAGCACTTTGCGAATTTACAAATATATAAATGGTGTGGAGAATTATTAGAAACAAAAATTAAGGTCAACCTTCTTCTAATTACAAAATCTCAAGTTGTTTTTTATAATCATATTGAAGATCTTCATGCATAGTTGCGATAATCTTTGTGATTTTTTTCAATAATGCCGAATAAATATTTGTGAGCGCTGTGCTTTTTTTAAAGTCCAAACCTGATTCATTTATTTTATTACAAACGTAAATCATCAATTCTGCCTCAGTTGTTTCTTTTCCACTATAGCGAATAAATTTAGCGGTATTCCGGATGATTTTTCTGAGATTTTTTTTGGCAATATACATACTGGTTTTATTCATTGAATCAAAGCCAGTGTCTATTTCATTTTTAACAGACAAGATGTAGTTGGCTTCGTCGTATTCTTCAAATAACAAATAGGTTAATAGTTCCTTGTTTTCTTTTTTAAAACGAGCCAGTCTTTGACAAATAGCAATCAACTCGCTGGGAGAAAGTGATTCGAGTGACAATTTAATTTCTTTAACCGTTGCTGCCTTCATAATAATTCTGTTGGAAACTAATTTTATATTTTTTGATGAAGATAGGCCCAAGGTATGAAAATAAAAAAAACCTTCTTTCGAAGGTCTTCCAAGGATTTTACCCTTTATAGATCTAGCAACGGCCCGCTTTAAGCAGACGTTATTCTTCTTGCAAGATTTCTAAAGAGGTGGCTTTTTCAAGCAAAACAAATATAGAGAATAAAATAATTGCTAATTAAATAAAGAGACTATTTTTTAGAATAGTGGATAACTTATCAGTTAAGCATTTTATTGGTCTTGCCAATCAGATTTCCATTTTGAAAGAATTGAATGGTGTAATTTCCCTTAGGGTATTGATTGGCTGCTAAAGAAAAGCTGAGTTTCTTTGTTTCTCCTTTATTACATTCAAAACCGACTTTAGATGAATAAACTCTCTTCCCTTCTTTGGTTTCAAAAGTTCCGGTTTCCCAGGTTGCTGATTTTAAAACTTTCCCATCGGGTTGTTGAATTACGATTACAATTTCACCGGTATTATTTGGTGATTGGTTATTATTTAAATCAAAATTCCCTTTTATTCTAGTAATTAAATCCGCCTGATCTGATTCGGTTACATTGTTATTATCGTCTTCAATAACTCCTGAAACGGAAATATCAGCAATTGAAAAAATCATATTACTCTCCTTCTTGTCTTTTACTTTTTTGGGTTGACTAACATTTGAAGCTGGAGTTGAAATTGGGTTTTGGGTTTGAGTTTGTGAATCTGGAATACTATTTCCTTGCTTTTGATAACTGGCAAGCTGATTCAATAATGCTGATAATCTTTTATTCTCTTTAATAATAAATTTATTCTGATCTCGAAGCTCGTCTACTTTGGTTTGTAATTCTCCGATTTTACTTTGAGCGCTTACTAAACCTGCACTGCCATCTGGGCTATTCAGAAGTGAAGCGATTTCATCTCTTAATTGATAAAATTCATCCAGTTTACTTCCAATATCAAATTTAAAAGAATCGGCCCTTGAAACAGCTGAATCAAGGTTACTCAGATTTTGTAATGCTTTATTGTATAACTGATTTAATGAGTCTTTGTTGGGAAATTTGCCGGTAGCATTTCCTTTACTTTCGAAAAAAGAATAGTTGTTTTGTCTGCCATAATTATAACCCCATGTCCATAATAAGGCAAGGGACACGACTGCAAGCAACAAAGAAAGAATAAGTAGCAGTAATGATTTTGTGTCTTTCATGAAAACTTAGAAAAATAGGTTGGACTGCAAGATAATAAATCTATTGAGATAATAACTGATTTACATATGCACTGATCCATCCTACTTGACCATTTTTTACGAAGAAGAATTGTTTCTTTTCATAAACGCCTTCAAACTGCCTCATAATTTTTAATAACAAGCCAGTTCCAGACATTAGTGCTTTTTGGTCAAATACTTTATTTACCTTTTTTACTTCTCCGCCAATGAATGCTTTATCTAGTGTTTTATCTGTTATTTTTTTCACGATGGCCGAATCCCATAATGAAGGATAATCTTTATACATTCTTTCGCTCAGCTTTACAACATCGTCGTAAGTAATGGGAACAACTGGGTTATCGGCAAGTTCAGGGTAAGCTAAAGTTGCAATTGCCCATGCGATACCGCCACTGAATGCCACATTATCACTCATATTATAAGCGCCACTGGCATTTACAGCGTAGGTAATCTCATCTTCAGCCTGACCGGCAAGCACCCTGTTCATTTGCCTGTTGAAATTTATTATTGACTTATCTTCATCAAGTCTTTTCTCTGTTGAATTTGAGATACTTTTTGTGCCCCAGGTTAATTGAAATAATTTAAAATCTTTAGTATTTCCTGAAGGAAAATATCCACCTTTTGTATTTCCACTTCCTATATCGATAAGAAAAGTGGTATATCTTTTTGAAGCAGGAACAATACCCAGATGAGAAAGGCGAGCTTCGTCCACTACATCAATAGGACTTATACTTCGTTTAGGTTCATTTATAGCTTTTCTAAAAGAATCTGCAAGATTGGTAATCCATGGGGTTTTATTTTCTCTTTCGGCAACTACTTTTACACCACTACTAAATACGGTGAAAATCCTTTCTGTCGGAATTTGAAAATTCAGATTAGCCGAATTAAATAATCCGGTTAGGCCTTTTAATGTAGCGCTGAATGATTCCTGAGTAAATGAAATGAAGTCGGTATTTACTGAGGTGTCTTTAATAATTTTAAAATTACCATTCTTCAAGCCGCTTCCGGAAATTTCAATGAGACTCATTTTTACGCCCTTGGAGCCTACTTCTATTCCTGCATAAACACTGGCCCCCTGAAACTTATGTCTGAGGCTGTTTTGAGCATATGAAAATGGGCTGATACCATTCAAAAAAAATAGAAAGATGGCTAGTTTACGGATACTTAGGTTGGTTAGCATTTTTATAAGGTTATTTTTTATACTAAAATAAAATACTAAGATACTCATTGAAAAAAGAAAATCCATGTTTATTAAGAAAAAGTTTTAAAAAAACATTACTTAATGTTTGCAAATTTTTGATTTATAGTATTTTAAAAATATTTACTCAATATAATTACTAGGTGTTTCAGCGGCTTAATTAATCAATGTTACCGATTCAATTATATCTCCAGCTACAATAGTATCAATGATATCAATACCATCAATAACTTTGCCAAAACAAGTATGAACCCCATCAAGATGTTTGGTATTTGATCTGTTGTGACATATGAAAAACTGAGACCCCCCAGTGTTAAGTCCACGATGCGCCATAGAAAAAATCCCCCTGTCATGTATCTGCTTTTTACCATTTGTTTCACAGATTATTGAGTATCCAGGACCACCTGAGCCCGTTCCATCCGGGCAACCACCCTGAACTACAAAATTGGGAATTACTCTATGAAAACTGAGGCCATTATAATAACCAGAATTAATCAGTTTTTTAAAATTCTCTACGGTAACAGGTGCATCGTCATCATAAAGTTCAAATGTGATTGTTCCTTTACTTGTTTGCATTTTGCCTTTGGTAAGTAATATTTCGCTCATATTAATTGTTTGATTGCGGCAAATTTAATTTAAATGCAAATAGTAATAATAAAAAAAACTTACAGTAGGTGATCTGTAAGTTTTAAAGGCATTAGCCTTTTTAAGTTAGCAACGGCGATGTATTTAACATCAGGATATCTATTGAAATCATGATGGCAACAACAAATCATTAATAAGGTAAAAGCTTTCCCGCAGTGGGTAAATGAATAATAGTTTACATTAAGGGGATTGTTACGTTAATGGGTTTATTATCAGCAATTACGGATTAATGTCACTATCACATAAACGCAATATTTTAATAATTATTACAAAAAATGGAGCAGAAAGAAATAAAAAAAAGTATTTTTTAAAATAGTTTGGCACGCTTATTGAAACATATGAGGCGAAAGAGTACCCTAACCTCTCTCACTTACACAAAACAGATTCTTATAATCCAGAATCCTATTAAAAGACAAACATCCAACGATCCTTTTAAAAACAAATGTTTTAGTTTTCTGATATCCATTAAAAGACAGTTCATCATCCTTAGAAAGACCAGGTAATCCGAACATCCAACGATCCTTTTAAAAACAAATGTTTTAGTTTTCTG
>CANFGZ010000153.1 GCA_947446585.1 Chitinophagaceae bacterium
AACCTCCATCTGCTACATAATCAGCTTCCTCTTTTTTATTGGCTTGTTTTCTAAGGCTTTTTGTAAGTTTTTTTAAAAAGGCATCCCTTTCGGCAGGAGGTAAAGCAGCAATCATTTGCAAGCTGTCTTCAAGCTGAATAATACTTAACTGAGTGGCAAGTTTTCTTAATGATAGCCTGAAATCAGCAATATATAATGAATCTTTTTTTAATGAATACTCATTAAGGTCTAGGCTATCGTAATGATCTGCAGCCATTTTAAATTGTTTTTGAACATAGGCTATTTTGCCCAGCTGTAAATGAGATTTGTTTTTATAGGTTGTATTGGTTTCATTTACGGCAAGACTTTTTTGAAAAAAAACAACACTGGTTGCTGTATCCAGTTTTTTCAAATCGAGTATGCCTACACTATGAAATATAATATCCCGATAAGATTCATATTTATCCTTCTTAGACATTTTCAAAAGTGTTTCAATACATTTATTCAACTCAGCAGAATCTCCATTCTTATGAACCATTTTGGCATTATTCAGATGTGCGTATATATCCATCAAAGGATCAACAGTACGCTTAGCCGCTTTTCCGAAATACATATTCGCCTTTTCATTATCCCCGTTTATTTCATAAAGTTGTCCGAGTAAATAATGCCAGCGAGATTGATCAATATTATTATCAGCACTAGTAAGTGCCTTTTCAAGATAAACAGCAGCGCTGTCGTATCCTTCCTGTTTAAAATACCAATAAGCAGTAACCTGGTTAAGATCATCTCTTAGCCTTTGGGGGAGATTTGGATCTTCCTGTAAAATATTGATTAACCCAGCAGACTCTCCATACATTTCTGATTCAACGAAAGTTCGGGCCAACCAAATCAACGCATCATTTCTGCTTGGAGGAAGGCTAAAGGTGCGCTGAATGACGTTTCTTTTTTCTCTGTCTGCAATAGAAAGTTTTGTTGTAGTTGCCGTATTATTGGCACCTATGATTCTATTATCATCCTCATTTTTTTTCCTTGGAAATAAATTGTAATTGATAAACTGAAAAGTTAGTGCTGCTGAATCAAAAAGCTTTCTATAATAATAGGATTTCCCAATCAAAAGATACATATTATCCACCCAGTCCGTTCTCAAATCATGAAGCAAAATCCCAGCTGTAGCTTTGTAAATAACAGAATCCAATTCTACTTTCTGAGAAGCAGTATTATCTAAGCTGAAAGGATAAAATGGAAGCAGTTTTGTATAATCATCAACCTGCGATGATTTGGCCATTTCAATAACTTTATTCAGCTTGTTGGTTGCGTTGAAGTAGTAATTATAATGACTTACGGTGTTTTGTGTTAAATGAGTTAATTTATTAAACTTCTTGTCTCCGGTCTTTTCAGAACGAAGTACTTTCTCTTCAAACTCCTTTGGTTTTTTTTCTTTTCCGAAGGGGTCGAATGTCCAGGTGGGCTGCCCGGCAACCGTAGCAGAAATAAGGCAAAACAACAGCAATAGCGGGAAAAAAGTATGCGTCCTTCCTTTCATTAAAAAAATAGATTAAAAATGCGGTTAAATATCGGCAATTTTTGCTTCCCGACCATCAAAATTACTAATGTGAATGCTAACTTTAACGGATTTTCTAGATAATCTCTCCTAATACTGCAAAATAGACGATCCTTTAAACCCAATAATGGTTGCAGTTTTGTACTTTTATTGTCGAAATTTTAGTTATGGCCAATTTTGATGCCGCAAACAGACTCAAACGACTACGAAATAATTATCGTCTTGTAGTTATGAATGAGGACAGTTACGAGGAGGTTATTAAATTCAAACTCAGCAGACTGAGTGTGTATATTGCGATGAGTACATTATTTGTAGTATTGGTAGCTTTAACGGCTTCGCTGATTATTTTCACACCATTGAAATATTATTTGCCTGGCGTGGGATATGGAAATGTAAAACAAATTAAAGAATACCGAAAGTTGAAATTACGGGCTGATTCAATGGAGCAAGCACTGCAACAACAAGATCGCTATTATCAAGATATCGAAAAAGTGCTGAAAGGAAATATAGTTAAACTGGATACCAATAAATTAAATCTACCCAAACTGGAAAATATAGATGATTGATTTAATACCATCATTTTAAGAACTACCTCAAAGAAACACAACCAATTTTTTAAACAAAAAATGGATATATGTTTAACTCAAAAACAAAATCAGATTTTGATCCCAATTTTGGAGCCACCAGTATCATAAGTACCGATGCCACCATAGTAGGAGACATTGTTAGTAATGGCGATATCCGAATAGATGGAAAATTAATTGGCAACTTAAATTGCAAGTCTAAACTTGTTGTAGGTCCAAAAGGAAGTGTGGAAGGAAATATTTCGGGCAACAATGCAGATATTTTAGGATCAGTAAAAGGTAATATCAAAATGAGTGGCCAATTAAATCTTCAGGGCAAATCAGTAATAACCGGTGATGTACACGTTTCCAAACTACAAATAGAAAGTACGGTTTGCTTCAATGGCAAATGCCATATGGGTGCAAATGTTGTGGAGCTGAACAATGACCAATCAACAGCAGTAAATGAATAATGATAATCTTTTATGGAAATATGCTGGACTCACTGCTCAATTTCTTATTGGGATTGGACTTTTTACATTTTTCGGATTAAAAATTGATAATTACTTTGAATGGAAAACACCCATCACGGTTTGGGCACTTCCATTGATATTTATTGTTGCGATTATTATAAAAATCGTTTCAGATACCAGTAAAAAAAACAAACCCAATGACTAAATTTTTCAAGCACTCTTCACATCTGTTTTCAGTTTTTGTAATTCTTGGAGTTATTTTAATTTTTGCAAAAGAATTTGTCATAAGAAATCATATGAATATTGATGTTGTAGTCTTACAGGGTGCTAATGCCATTTTATATATTCTCAGTTTAATCACACTAAACTTACAAATAAAAGCAATGAAAAATACCAACCCTAATGTATTCATACGCTCAGTCATGGGCAGCATGATGATTAAAATGTTCATTGTGGTGGCAGTTGTTTTTGCTTATGCTATGTTAAGCGGAAATAATTTCAATAAAAGAGGCATTTTCATTTCTTTGTTTTTTTATCTTATTTATCTCGCTGTAGAAGTATACTCCCTAATGAAATTGAATAAGCAGAAAAATGCCTAAGCAACAAGTTCCTTTAAAAACATTACAAGACTATTTACCCGATCATTGCTGTGATGACGTCCTTTTCTATCTCAACAAATACAAAGTTCATCTTACTGTTACCCGTCAGCGGCAAAGCATTTTAGGCGATTACAGAAATGCCTATCAAGGAAAAGCACATCGTATCAGTGTAAATGGAAATTTAAATAAATATAGTTTTCTGATCACCTTACTGCATGAACTTGCGCACTTGTTTACGTTTGATCAATTTGGACACAAGGTTTCGCCTCATGGAAAAGAATGGAAAAATATTTTTTCAGAAATCCTGGTATCATTTCTGGTAAAAAAGATATTCCCAGGAGATATAGAAAAAGCACTTCAGAAAACATTAAAAAATCCTTCTGCCAGTAGCTGCGGTGACGAAAATTTATTAAGGGTACTCAGAAATTATGATGCTAAAAAAATCGGCCATTTCATGGTAGAGCAAATTTCCGAAGGAAGTGTTTTTGAAATTAAAGGAGGAAGAAGTTTTATTAAAGGATCAAAAGTGAGAACCCGTTTTAAATGCATCGAAATTGCCACTAAGAAATATTATTTATTTAGTGGGTTGTATGAAGTGAAGTTGGTTGTGTAATTGTTTGTGGTTTGGTGTTTGGTGTTTGGAGATGCTTGTTTATCGTTTGGTGTTTGGTGTTTAATGTTAATTCAGAAGAAACATATTGAACAAATTAAACCTTTTGAACCGCTGAAACCTATCCAGCATCGAGTATCCAGCCTATCCAGCTTACTTATAATTCTCTGCATTCAACGCATCAGGATTCCAGGCATTTAAAAAATCAATCACTTTCTTTTTATCGTAACTAGATTTGCCATCTTCAAGATATTCTGAATTCTGCGTGTGAATACGCTCCCCTTTTTCATTTAAAATAATAAACACAGGGAAGCCAAATCTTTGTGGATATCCATACTTACTGAATAAAGGTTTGTTTTCATTTTCTTTACTATAATTAAGATGATACCAAATGAAATTCCTATTTATGATTGAATCAATTTCAGTATCTGACGAACAAAAACGATGAAACTCTACACACCATTTACACCAGTTGCCCCCACCCTGCAATAAAATAAACTTATGTTCAGCTTTTGCTTTTATCAATGCCGCCTCAATATCGGCAGCCGCATTGGCCTGGGGATTATAAATAGAAGCCTTCTGTGCATTTGAATGAAAAAAGCCAGCCGACAATAACAAGATGAAGAAATATTTTTTCATTGATTATGTTTGAATAAAGATATTGAAATAATATTTATAAAAATGTCTCCCCTAATGAATACTCAATTTTCAACTAAAATAAAATCAGAAAAACCCATTTTATCAATGCAGCTGATTGCTTAATCTCAATAATTCAATCTCTGCAATTTTTGCAACATATTGAAGATTTACTAATCGAAAGCCTGCCTCTTCAAAACTTTTTTGCGCCTCACGTACTTCAACAGATGTTGCTGAATTTAACTGAAACCGCTGCAATGAAAGGTTAGCAAGCTGTTTTGACAATTGGAGGGTATTTTGCTGAGTGTTTAATTGCGAAATACTTGATTCATATGATTGGAATGTTTTTGTTGCTACAGTCTGTTGATTATTTAATGCGCTTTCTTTTTTTAAAATTGCATTTTGCGAATTTAATGCGGCTGTCTGTTGCTGTCGTTTAACCGTACCTCCGCTATATATAGGAACAGATAATCCAATATTAATGAAGGGCCCATAAGACCTGTTGAGTAATAATTGACCTGCAGTACTCTGTGTGCTTCCAAAATTATATCCGGTATTCAACCTTAATGAAGGCTTGCGTAATGAAGCAACTTCATCTTCTATTAATTGATTTATTTTGATTTGATTGTCAAGCGAAGAAATTTCGGGATTAGAATTTATTGCGTTTAGAACAGCGGGCAACTCTATACCCGTATTAATGATAATTGAATCTGAAACAAGCAAAGTGCTGTCTGCTTTCAATTCTAAAATATTCATCAGGTCAGCCAATGATTGTTTTACTACAGTCTGTTGAGATTGCAAATCAAGCATTCTTGAATTTAAATCAATTTGTGATTGAAAAATTTCAGCATCATCAGCGAGACCAACAGATTTCTTGAGTTGCACCAGCTCTAATTGTTTTTTTGTAAGATTAATACTTTCTTCTAAGGTGATTACATATTGCTGTTCCCTTACAATGCGATAATATTTCATCATCACATCCGCAATAGTATTTTGTATTTGTGCGAGAAGATTTTGTTCGCTTTGAGTTTGTTGAATGCCCAGTCGGTTTTTGGTGGAAACAATTTTATATCCATTATACAACAGCACTGTTCCTGATACATTTGAATTCAATGAATTGGAAAAAGTACCGGCACGTTTTATTTGTGTACCTGTATTTAATTTCTGATTGATATCAATATAACTGCCTTGATCTGAGGTATTAAAAGAAACT
>CANFGZ010000154.1 GCA_947446585.1 Chitinophagaceae bacterium
ATTCTTCAGGAAAGGGTGGATAATATACTTTATTATTATTCCACTTACGGCCTATCTTTTATCGAAAAACTGTATGAAAATTCTTTAGGGTTAAATCAGCAGTTTTGTATACTTACGGAAAATGTGGGTTTGTAAAATAAGCTTCCACTTCTATAATTTATTACATCTTCAAATAATAATCGAGCCTATTAATTTCATTTTTGGAAACAAATACATTATTTTTATTTATTTACTCTGAACATTAATAAAAAACTATGCTGTTTAATTCTATTGAGTTTGCAATATTCTTACCCATTGTTTTTGTTTTATATTGGTTTGTTGCAAATAGAAATCTTAAAATTCAGAATGCTTTATTATTATTTTCCAGCTACTTTTTTTATGCGTGCTGGGATTATCGGTTCTTATTTTTACTCATGTTTTCAACTTTTCTGGATTATTTTACCGGATTCAGGATTCATGACTCAAAATCAAAAAAAGGCAAATTGACATGGCTTTACATTAGCATAGTAATTAATCTAGGGTTTCTTTGTTTCTTTAAGTACTATAATTTTTTCGCAGATTCTTTTGTTACTTTCATGAGTCACTTTGGGTTAAGGATGAATGTTTGGTCGATGAAAGTGATTCTTCCTGTAGGTATATCTTTTTACACTTTCCATGGTTTGTCTTATGTAATAGATATTTATTACGAAAGAATAAAGCCTGAAAAAGATATTGTTGATTATTCCGTATTTGTTAGCTTTTTTCCATTACTTGTTGCTGGTCCTATTGAGCGAGCTACTCACCTTTTGCCTCAAATAAAAAAAGAAAGAACATTTAGTTATGCTAATGCGGTAGATGGGATGAAACAAATTTTGTGGGGGTTGTTTAAAAAGGTAGTTATTGCAGATTCTTGTGCAGATTTTGCTAATGCGATTTTCAATCATTCATATGACTATCATGGTTCAACGCTTTTAATTGGCGCTTTATTTTTTACGTTTCAGATTTATTGTGATTTTTCAGGTTATTCAGATATTGCATTAGGTACGGCCCAGCTTTTTGGCATAAAATTACTTCGGAATTTTGCTTTCCCTTATTTCTCAAGAGACATTGCCGAATTCTGGCGCAGATGGCATATCTCACTTTCATCATGGTTCAGGGATTATGTATATATTCCATTAGGAGGCAGTAAGGGCGGAACATGGATGAAAGTTAGAAACACTTTTATCATTTTTATTTTAAGTGGATTCTGGCATGGGGCAAACTGGACTTTTATTTTTTGGGGGTTCCTTAATGCCGTTTATTTTCTCCCTTTACTATTAGCGAAAAAGAACAGAACCAATTTAGAAATTGTAGCACAAGGAAAAATGTTTCCTACTTTGAAAGAGTTTTTTGGAATGATATCCACGTTCTCATTAACGGTATTGGCATGGATCTTCTTCCGTGCCAATAGTATGAAACATGCATTTGATTATTTAGGAACCATTTTCTCCAAATCGCTATTCGAAATACCAAATAAGAAACCATTTTTGGCTTTTAAAATTCATCCAGGAGTAGGAATGGGGTTGATTTTATTTTTAATGATTGTTGAATGGATTGGTCGCGAAAATCAATATGCTATTGCAACTATTGGATCCAAATGGAATCGTTTTTTAAGATGGTCATTTTATTATTTGCTGCTTTTTTTGGTCATCCTGTTTTTAAGCCATGAGCAACAGTTTATTTATTTTCAGTTTTAGATGATGAGTTAACGGCACTATAGTATTTAAGATGTTGTTCAAATAAATAAAAAGAAAGAATATTAATAGAACAGAATTTTAAAATAAAAAATTATATGAAAAAGTTCTTACTGACTTTTCTTTTGTTTCTTGTAGGCTTTTTTTTGGCAGATAAATTATTGATTATTGTCAGAAATTCAGCTCCCGATAGAGAAGTGGATAAGAGAATGGAGCAATTATATCAAGGAAAAATAAATAGCGACATCATTATATTAGGTTCTTCAAGAGGTGCCAGAGATGTTATTGCCGGACAATTGTCAGATTCTCTCAAAATTTCTGCACAAAATTTTTCATTCCCTGGTTCTGGAGTAGAGTTTCATGATTATTTACTTTCAGAGATATTAAAGAATTCCAAACACAAGCCTAAATTACTTATTCTTAATGTGGATGATCCGGAGGAACTGAACACCAATAGTTCCAGATTGAATTTTAGGTTAGACCGATTTTATCCATTTGTGAAATATCCTCAGGCGCTAGATGAATTAATAAAAAGAGGAGAAAAAAATTATTGGCTCTCCAATTTATTTATTGTTCATCAGATGAGTATTGATAATTTTGATTTGAGAAAAAGGCATTATAAAGCCATAGATACTGTGTTGCAAGATGGGTCAATGCCTATTTCTTTTACAGACCCTAGATTTACAGGGATATTTAAAGACACATCAGAATATTATGATGTAAAGCAGGAAACGGAAACGGGATTAAATAGTTTTTTAAATATTATCAATCAGTGCAAAAAAAATAATATTGAATTAGTTATCATATCGCCTCCAAATTATTATAAATCCATCTATGGGTTTCGTGAAAGGATAGTTAGTATCGTAAATAATAATGCTCATTTGTATTTTCATGACAATAATCTTCACACTTATTCAAAAGAAGCCAAATATTATTACGATGATGTTCATTTAAATAAATCTGGAGCTGTTTTGTTTACAAGTGAATTGGTTGATTACCTAAGAAAAGAAATT
Source organism: Chitinophagaceae bacterium (assembly GCA_947446585.1). Lineage (GTDB taxonomy): Bacteria > Bacteroidota > Bacteroidia > Chitinophagales > Chitinophagaceae > Ferruginibacter. Next base: position 2,726 of record CANFGZ010000154.1, read on the forward strand.
AATTTGAGTGATATTCAAAAAAAATGAGACCACTATTAAGTGATCTCATTTTAAAAAGTCATTTTAAGTTTATTTGAAATCAGCGTCGCTTACCCCTTCATTTACTTTTATTTCACTTATGATCATAGGGAATTCCTGCTCGCCAGCTATTTGAATGGCTGAGAAAGGAAACATCAGATTGCCCACTTTACGGTAATCTGAATAATCTACTGATATGGTCATTTCTGTTCCACCTGCGTCTTCAGTTCCTTCTTCTTTCAATAACAAACCAGATTTAATTGCATAATACTCAACAGTAACTTTACCACTTGGTTTGGTTACTTTAAGTTTATAGCATTCTTCTTCTCCTGCTTTTCCTGTGCCCAAATATGAAAGCTGGTATTCATTTGAAATGTAGAACAATTGTGGAATCAAGCCTTTGTCATCCTGATTTTCTTTTACTTCTTTTTCATCCATTTCTTTTTTCTGGCCCATTTGTGCTTGGAAGCCTTTGGTGCCATCAAATGTTTGTTGCATCACGGCCATGCTTCCCATCATTAACTGTAAATTTCTTTTGTTAGGCGCCATTCTCATATCCGTTCCGGTAAATTCCTGGCCCATCAGTTTTGAAGTGAAAGTTGATTTTATGCTCACTAGCTTTTTGATTTCATCTTTTCCGCCTATGGCTTTCAAATAACCGTCGATGATGATAGCTGCAGAAACAGATTCTGTTGTTTTGGCTGTTTCTTTGATGTTGACATCTTTTGGTTTTTCTACAACAGGGTTTGCATATTTGTCGTATTGCTTTACTGGATATCCCAATCTGCTTAGATTAGGAACGATTTTAGATGCATTACCTACGATTACAATTCTGCTGTTGTCTTTGCTGAAATATTTTTTAGATGCGCTTTGAACATCTGCAATAGTTACCGCATTGATTTTTTGAAGAAAATTTCTATAGTAGTCATTAGGAAGTTTATTGATGAGAATATCGCTTGCATAAGAAGCTGTCCTTTCAGGATCTTCCATACCCAATGCGAAACTTCCATTGTATTTGGCTTTGGCATTTTTCAATTCTTCTTCTGTGATTTTTCCGTCTTGCATGTTTTTGATTTCAGCAAGAATTTCAGCAACAGCACTATCAGCTTTTTCGCTCCTTACTTGAGCGCCGCCTGAGAATTGCGTTTGAAATCTACCACTTCCTATTCTTGAATAACTGCCGTAAGTAAATCCGTGTTTCTCTCTAAGGTTCATGAATAATTTGCTTTCGGCACCGCCACCCAAAATCTGATTGGCTACTTTCAAGGCATGATAGTCGGGGTTGCTCATTGGATTATTAACAAGATTCGTTACACTGATTTCTCCTTGCACTGCTGTAGGTAAATCCACAAAATTGATTTCAGTACTGCTTACATTGGCTGCATTTGCAATCTCAGGTAGACTTAGTTTGACGCCTTTCCAGCTGCCAAATGCTTTCATGACAAGAGCTTTAGCCGCTTCAGGAGTGATGTCTCCAACAAAAGTCATATAGCTCCTTGAAGGTGTGATATTCTCTTTGTAAGCTTTTTTTACATCATCAAGTTTAAGTGCTTTAATAGATTCTTCGGTTTCAAATTCACCCATGGCCGTATTTTTGCCATAAGCCAATGCACCAACCACTCTTGCTGAAATAGCAGAGGCACTTTTTTCGTTTGATTTTAAACCAGTAAGTTTTTGTGATTTGATCTTATCGAAAGATGCTGCTGGAAATGCAGGGTATTGAATCGCTTCTGCCATCATCATGAATGCTTTTTCAAAATAACGGTCTAGTGCTGATACTGAACCGCCAGCTGAAAATAAATTCACATTAGCACCCATCTGATCAATGGTTTCATCAAATTTATCTTTTGGCGTTTTTGTAGTTCCTTCTCCAAGCATTTGTCCCATGATTTCGCTGATACCGGCTTTGCTGCCTTCTAAAATCGGACCTCTATCAATACTTAAAGTGGCCGTAACTCTTGGTAATTTATGATTCTCCACTACAATAATGGTCATGCCATTGAGTAGGGTATAGATTACCGGATCTTTTATGGTAATGACAGGTGCTGGTCCTGCCTTAGGAGCTTTGCTGCGATCGATGGTATTTTGTGCAAACAGATTCAGGGTAAACAGGAATCCGGAAAGCATTAATATTATTCTGTTCATTGGAATTTTTTTTATTATGCTGAAAAGATATTAGTTGTTATTTAGTTTTTGGAAGATAGTATAATACTATTCTTTGATTTTTATTGAGGTATTTTTTAGCCACATTCTGAATGTCTTCTTTCGTGACTTTTCTAACTTCTTCCAGTTCTTCATTTATATGGTTTGTATTTTTATTGAAGAAAATATAACCGTCGGCTAGATTTTCTGCAACTCCCAGCATTTTAGCATTAGCGCCTATGTAATCATTTTCAAATTGATTTCGGATTTTAGTAAATTCCATTTCGCTAATCAAATTATTTTGAAGCTTTATGATTTCATCGTCCATATCTCTTAATAATGTATCTAACGAAGCATTGTTATTCGGTAACGCATAAGTGATGTAAGCGCCATAGTCTTCCAACGCATAATTAAAGGAGCCAACTTGCAAAGCATTCTTTTTATCATCAACCATTTTCTTGTACATTCTGCTGCTGGCACCTGAACTCAATACACTTGATGCCAACTCAAGTGCAATGGATTCTTTACTAGTCATACCCGGAGTTCTGTAAGCTGTCAATACTGCCGGAATCTGAATGTTATTATCATAAGCGGTGTCTATTGTTTCTTTGGTAATTGGATCTTCCTGAATATTTACTTTTTGAACGGGAGCTGCAGCTGCTACTTCTCCAAAATATGATTCTATAAGAGTTTTTGTTTTTTCAATTTCAATGTCACCTGCTATTACCAAAGCTGCA
>CANFGZ010000155.1 GCA_947446585.1 Chitinophagaceae bacterium
AATCAAAAAAAACGGCTCATCTTGGATATGATGAGCCGTGAAATTTGGGATATAAAATGAGGTTAGTCTTTGATAAGACGAACAGCAAATCCAAAATTCTTATCTGAAACAAATCGAAATACGCTACTGCTATTATTCACCAAATATCTTGAATAGGCTGAAGTTGAACTTGAATCAGTTGAAGACCACCAAAAACCGGCACCATTTAAAAACTGTCCATCAAAATCTCTATACATTTCAGCGCAGCGAGCACTAAATCCGCTGCTATTTGTTGCTCCTACATTTGGACTAGCCCAAAATGCAGTTCCTGTATCTTTTAAAGCGCCCCCTGCTATTGCAGCTCCCCCTAAACAATTTTCTAAGGAAGTCCATTCCGAGTCAGAAGGTATGTGATAACCAGCAGGAACAAAACCTCTTGGATCATTTAGTGCATACCAATTGTAGCAATTGAAAGTATACATATAAGTGACTCCATTTATATTAATTGGATATGTTTCTTTATAACAGGCACCTGTTGTTAAATTAGCCCATTGAAGTTCGTCTAATACATTAGGTATTATGTCTCCATTTCTGTAGTGGTCAATAATTAAATCTCTTGTCATCCAGGTCTGGCCACAAATTGTTACTAATGCAGTTGAATCGCAGACTCTAATAGCTGGAACAACATTATTACCTGAATTTATTTGAAAGTAAATTGGATTTGAAAAAGAATTAGTGATCAAGTCTTGAGCGTAAATTTGAGAAGCGACCGAACTCCCACATAAATAAGTTCTGAAATTAAATTCTCCATTTGAATTACAATAATGGATTTCATAATATCCATTTTTTTCAAGAAATATTTTGCCGTCAGACAATGAAAGATTATTACAATCATTTACAGAACCTGAAATATTAGCTTCATTAATAGAATTACTATTAACTCTTAATTCACCCATATCAATTGGAGTCGAACTTGTAGTAAAAGTTTGATTAAGTAATAAAACACAATTTTGAAATGCCAATCCCCTCACCTCCATACGCACTTGTGCATTAGCTTGTACTCCCCCGAAAATCTCCCCATTTTCATCAGTAAATCCATGATTAGTCCCTCCTCCATAATAATTCTCTTCTATCAATTTCACTTCCACATTCGAAGCAGGCGAGCCATCTGAATACACCAACCTGCAATGATATGGCACATGCGGCTTAGGATTATCGCAATTCCATGTTGAAAAATGCGACACCTCTCCTACATACTGATTGCCTACTTTATTTGCAGTTCCTTCTTCTTTCCATAATCCTGTCGTTTCATCAAAATACCATAATGGAATAGTAGCTGGTGCAGTTGCTGTTAATGATGAAGGAATAGCCATGGTTAATGTTGCCTTTTTGCCATCAGCAATTTGTAACAACTCTCCTGAGGCTCCTGTAAGTTCTACTTCCAACATACCGTAAGAATCAAGCACATTCAAATCACCATTGGTTCTTAAACCTCTTAAATCCCCTGGCATGATGCCTGCAATATCTGCAGCTGTAGGATCGATATAATGTGAATAAACAGAAATTGCTCCTGTATAACTCGCACCTGTAGACGTACTCTTAACTCCGTTTGCAGGCAAGCTGATGGTTGTTCCGTTAGATAAACTAACATTGCCGCCATTAGCCGCATCTATTGTACCAATCACATCTCTTCGAGATAGTTTGACTCTGAAAAAAGAGCCCTTCCCTTCTTTGGCCATAAAGGTTTTGGTGAGTTTAAAATAACCAACCTTACTAACACTGAATGTTGCTGCCGTTTCATTGACTTCTACATTCTTGATTTCAAAATATCCAAACTGATCGGTATTCAAAAATGCCGAGCCTACACGAACAATGGCACCAGGCATGGCTTCATCATTTTCATTGGTAACAAAACCCGAAATGGTAGTTGTTACTTTTGTAACTAAATCAGGGTTGGAGTTGTCGGGGATAATGATTTGGATGTCGTTTTTTCTGCAGGAGAAGATGATAATTGATGCCACAATGATCATCAATAGTAGGTTTCTTGTGTAAGTTTTATTCATTATATTTTTTTAACTTGACGAATTTATCATATTATTTTAGATTTTGTGTTATCTTTTATTAACATATTAATTTGATAACGTGAATTGCATCAGGTTAAAACAAAATCAGCCCATCAATTAATGATGAGCTGATTTATATTGACGTATTCTATTGATTTATTTAATCAGTTCCACCCTTTTCACCTTTACACCTTCATTTGTATACACTCTTAAAATATACAAACCAGAATTTAGTTTACTTACATCTAGTTTTGTTTTCCATGTTGATGTCAATACAATTCTTCCAGCTAGATCAATTAATTCAATTTTTTCAGGCAGTAAACCACCATCATTCAAATTAATATATTGATTAGCAGGATTAGGCCAGATGCTGATATCCTTTGTAGATTCCTCTGGAGTTTGAATTGCACTTTTGGTATAAATTGGAGTTGTACATGTTGTGGCTTTCACTGTTTTCGAACTTGCAGTTCCTGCTCCACAGGTATTTGATGGCGTAACTTTTATAGTTCCTTGTGATGTACCAGGTTTCACTACCAGTGCAGATGTACCCTGACCGGATATGATCGACCAGCCAATTGGCAGTGCCCAAGTATAGGTTGTAGCACCTGAAACGGCAATACAAGTATCATTTGCATTAACCCCAACACAAGCTGTAGAATGCCCGGTTATTGTGCCACAAGATGTTGAGGCCAATGCCAAACTCACCGACAAACATTTACTAGAGCTGCTACCACATGCATTTACTGCTTTTACACAAACTGATGTTGATCCACATGAGCTGTTTGAACCCAAGGATGTTCCGTAATTGACAGTAATAGATATTGTGCCCTGACCTGTAACTATTGTCGCTCCTGTGGGAACTGTCCATGAGTAAGACGTTGCCCCAGAAACTGCAGCAATACTATATCTTACTCCAGAAGAGCTGCACAAGCCAGAAGCATTACCTGTAATGGTTCCTGGTGTGGAAGGTACCGTTGCAACAGAAATAGTAATCGACTTACATGCTGTAGTACCACAAGCGCCTCCCATTGAGCGAACATAATAAGTAGTATTGCAAGTAGGCGTCACTGTAATTGATGCACCTGTTCCAATTGATGTTCCTGATCCGCATCCTCCTTTGTACCATTTCCAAGATGCACCTGTTCCTAATGTACCTTGTACAGTTAACAATACAGACCTGCCAGAACAAACAGCATTCCCTATTGCATTGGAAACAACAGCAGTTGGTCCGCAGGTAGTTGTTGATTGAATGGTAACTGTTACAGCAGCACATGTTGTAGTATTGCAAGTGCCTTCTGCTCTTACATAGTATGTTGTGGTAACAGTTGGTGCAACAGAAATACTTGCACCTGTTCCTACCAATGTTCCGCCACAAGTTCCACTATACCATTTCCATGAAGCAGCTGTACCCAGCGAGCCTCCTGAAACATTTAATGTAACTGAAGTACCTGATGTAACAGTTGCTGAAGATGTAGTTGCTGCTGTTGGTGCTACACTATTGGTATTGATGGTAAGATTTAAATATTGTGTATTGCATCCATTTACATAAGTGTAATTACCACTTGATGTATATGACTGACCATTGGAAGACCATAAATAACTGCTACATGCAGACGCAGTAGTAGTGTTGGATGTACTTGGAGTGATTGTCAGATTTAAAATCTCGGTATGGCAACCATTTACCGAAGTGTAGCTTCCCGATTGCGTGTATGCTTGACTATTAACCGACCAAGTGTAACTATCGCATGATGATGCGGTAGTGGTGTTAGAAGTGCTTGGGGTAATGGTAAGATTAAGTACATTAACCTGACATCCTGTAACAAATTGATAGGTGCCGCTTGATGTGTACGTCTGACCATTACCAGACCATGTGTAACTATCACAAGCAGTTGCTGTTGTTCTGATGGTAGTTGTCTGTGTTATAGTCAAATTAAGTGTTTGAGTTACACAACCAACAACAGCCGTGTACGTTCCGCTTTGTGAATAGATTTGGCCATTGACGTTCCAAGTATATACATCGCATGAAGACGCGGTTGTAACATTTGAACTACTTGGCGTAATGGTCAAATTTAAAATAACGGTATTACAAGCACTGGCTGCCGTATACACACCACTCTGTGAATATGTTTGTCCATTTAAACTCCAATTATAACTATCACAAGATGTTACCGACTGATTGATAATTCCTCCATTATTTATAGAAAGTATGGTATTGATTGTACTATCACAACCTTTAGCATTTGGAATTACTGACACATAATTACCAGGCGTATTTACAATTGTGCCATTGGGCAAAGTATAATTTGTTCCAGAGCAGAAAGAAGCATTTACTGTTGATGAAGTAGCAACATTTACAGATAAAGTGGCTATTCCGCTGAATACCGTATCCACGGTATTGGCCACACGAACCTGATAATTACCTGCATCAGTAATTGCAACCGGATTGAAGCTTATCGAAGCTGTTGTTTGCCCTGAAATAGCAGTGCCATTTTTATACCATTGGTAGCTGATGTTTGTACCTCTTGCATTTACACTCAATGTTACGCTTGAACCTGCACAAGCCGATTGACTTTGCGGATTGGTTCTGATTGAAGGCGACTCGATTACTATCACAGTTTTGATAAGCGAACGCACGCAACCTGTAACAGGATCTGTATAAGTATACGTAATACTCCATGTACCCGCACCTGCTAAAGCTGCTGTGAATGTACTTCCCGAAACACCAGGCCCGCTAAACGTGCCGCCTGCAGGTGAACCGATTAATTGCACTGCACCCGCACTCAATAAATACTGAGAAGCTAGGTTAAATGATAACACAGGAACAACATAAACAGTAACTGTTCTACGAGCAGTATCATAACAGCCATTAATAGACGTAGCTGTTACATCAATGTTATAAGTACCCGGTGTGCTGTATAAATGAGTTGGTGAAGCCAAAGTTGATGAACCACCATCTCCGAAATTCCATACATAGCTGATGGTTCCGGCACCTCCGGTCATAGTTGTTTGATTGTTGATAACAACCGAGTTGCCATCACATGCATTAGCGACTGTAAACTTAGCATTAGGTGTAGCTTTCAATGCAATTGGTTTTGTAATAGAAGTATAGCATCCCTGATCGCTGAATGCTCTCATCGTAACTTGGTATGTTCCTGCAGTATCATAAACATGAACAGGACTTTGTATAATGGCGGTTGCCGTATCACCAAACTCCCACTCGTATCTGGCGATGAAGCCGGAAGAAATGGTTGCTGAACCAGTGAATGGAACAGATACGTTAGCACATTGTGTTACAAAAGAGAAATCAACAACCGGTGCTGGTTTGTTAACCCTTGTAACTGTTAGCGTATCGTTGTTAGGATTATCATCCTGATTATCTACCAACCATACTTTGAACACATAAGTTCCAGTAAGCGACAAATCTTGTGGCTGATTAAATGTATAAGTTAAATCATTAGTAATGGTACCAGGAATGATATCACTATAAGTAGTTCCATTGTTTACACGATATG
>CANFGZ010000156.1 GCA_947446585.1 Chitinophagaceae bacterium
AGTAATAAATAGTACCAAAATTATAGCTGAAGTTCCTGCAAATGCTTCAACCAATAAAATAAGTGTAACGGTTTCAGGTTGTGAAGCATTCTCAACTAACAATTTTACTTTTATAGGTCAATCTGGTTGCGGAAATACAAGCAGTGGTTCTTTCACTGATTTATTTATTTCAGAAATTTATGATTCAGATGCTGGTGCATTAAGTTATATTGAACTTTTTAATGGAACTGCTGCAACCATAAATTTAGCCACTGGTGTTTATGCAATTGGCGTGAAAAACTCTGCAACATCAAGAACTAATATTTCACTTACGGGTTCAATCCCTAGTGGAGCTACTGTTATTGTTAAATTGGGTGCAAACGATGCCAATAATCCTCCCGATTGTCCTGTTACAATTTTACAGTCAAATGATAGGGGCGGTTTTAATGGGAATGATATTATTTATTTGAGTAAGGGTGGGGTTGATATAGATTATGTTCCCAATCCAAACTATTTAGTTAATGGATTTGCAGCTCCAAATTTTACTGGATTTAGTCAATCACGTACAGCCACTGCGGTTGGTCCAACAATGACTTACAATCCAGCTGATTGGGTGATTTCAAGTACAGAGAGTTGTACGGATTTGGGAATTGCTCCTTTTGTTAATAATGGTGCTACAATTAGTATTTCAAGTCAACCAACTGATGTTAATTGTGGCGTACTCAGTTTTACAGTTACTGCAACATCAAATCCAAGTCCAGTTGGCAGCTATCTTTGGAAATATTTCAATACAACTACAGGTGTTTGGGAGAACGCAAGTTTATTAGCAGGCGCAACAAATACCAACACGGCTACCATGACTTTTACAGGAGTTACGAGCCAATATTTGGATTATCAATTTTATTGTGTAATTACAAAGTCAGGTTGTGAAGTAAATACCAATGCGGCTCAATATTCTCTCTCAACGAAGCGATTTTATCGAAATAAGGCAAGTGGTAATTGGACAGATCCAACAATTTGGGAAATGAGTAATTCTGCTACAGATTGGTCTTTTGCTGCACCTGCTTGTAATTATCCAATTAGTTCAAACTCATCGAGTGTGACAATAGAATCTCCTTACATCGTTACGCAAGATATTGACATCGCCATAGATTATCTTGAAATTAAAAATGGCGCCCGACTCATTACACCTACAACATCACAACTAACGGTTAGTGATAGTGTAGTTGGCGCTGATTTTATTGTGAATGGAATTTGGGAATACAATTCAGATGGAATTAATAGTTTTCAATTTTCCGACACTGTTACAACCGGTCGTTGGCAATTGGGTGCAGCGGGAACAATCATCAAAACCAATGCAGGATCTTCATCCATTCTTAGAGATAAATACGAAGGGGGCATGAGCGCCATCCCATCAACTGCCAATTGGATTATAAGATATCTTGGTGCTGACGTCACATTTACTAGTTCTAACACATTCTATCCTAATCTTACCATTGAAAGCAATGCAGGATTGTGGTCGCCTTTAACTACAGCCACTTCAAGCAGATTTACAGGCAATTCTTTTGTAACGGTTAAAGGTAATATGGATGTTGGTGGAGCTGGTTCAGGAACTGTTGTGGTTTATAATGAAACCGCTAATGTTCAGCCATTTTTAATCAATGGGAATCTTACGGTAAGAAACGGAAATACTTTTACAAATGCAGGAAACAACAACGGTACAGGTGTTGAAGTAAAAGGAAATCTAACTATTGAAGGAACAGGTACTTTAACAACAAATGCTGGCAATGGTGTTTTGAATATTACCGGAGCGACGGCACAAACCATTTCAGGAACTGGGATTTTAAATGTTAGAAAATTATTTGTATCAAACACAGCACCTGTAGGACAAAATGTTACTATCTCAAAAGATATTTCTATTCCAGATACGTTGCAAATCACACAGGGTTTTGTAGACGCAGGAACCACTACATTAAATGGAGCAGCAAAATTATTAATGAGTGGTGGTAGTTTACAAGTTTCAAAAAATGGAGTATTGCTTCCTGAATTGACTGGCGCTTATCAACTTACCGGAGGAGCGGTAATTTTCAATGGTAATGGGATGGGTGTGAATGCACAAACCATTCGACCGGTCAATTATTTTGACCTCACATCTTTAAATACCGGCGATCGTATCATGCCTTCCGGAATTACAGATACAGTGGGAATTGCTAATGTATTTTCAAGAGGCACGAATTTATTTACTTTCACAGGAAGTACGGTTAATTACAATGGAGCTTCCAATCAATCACTGGCTTCATTTACAGCTAACAACACAACAGGTAAAACATACAACAATCTTGTATTAAGTAATGCGGGTATTAAATCGCTTGCAGGAGCAGTAGATGTAGAAGGAACCTTTTCTTTAAAAAACAATGTCAATTTTTCTTTGGGCAACCAAGACATGACATTAAAGTCTTCACTAGCACGCACAGCCTCAATGGATATAATTCCAACAACTACATCACTAACTTATGGCAACGGGAGATTTGTAGTGGAAAGATATATTCCTGTAGGCGTTAATCATGGAAAATCTTGGCAGTTTCTTGCTATTCCTACAAATGGCGGACAAACAGTAAAACAAGCCTGGCAGGAAGGTGCAACATTGCCTAATCAAGATCTTGTTTCGGGGTATGGCACCCAATTAACCAGTAATCTGGCCGGAGCTACTTCATTGGGTTTTGACGTGTACACAGCACCTGGTCCTTCAATAAAAACTTACGATAATGGTTTGTGGTCTGGCATTGCCAATACCACTACAACTCCAATTTATAATCAAAAAGGGTATATGGTTTTTGTGAGGGGTGATCGTGCTGATTCTTTATTTAATTCAATACCTAGCCCTACAATTCTTCGTACACGAGGTAAATTGTTTGAGCCGGTTAGTAATCCTCCACAATCAACTACTGTTCCTGCTGCAGGATACGAATCAATGGGTAATCCTTATGCATCAGCAATTGAATTTTCCAGTTTAGATAGGCCTGGCGTTCCTGATATCGACCCTACTTTCTGGGTTTGGGATCCCTTGCTTGGTGGCGCTTATGGATATGGCGGATATCAGATGATTAGTGCCAATAATGGAGATTTTTATCCTACACCCGGAGGTACCCTTAATTATCCCTCTAATACCAGATGCAGTAAGATTCAATCAGGACAGGCATTTTTAATGCATGCTACAGGTGCTGGGGGTGTAGTTAATTTTGGAGAATCTAATAAAGTAACCGGTAGTGCCACTAGTTTTAGATACTCAAATAACAACTCAGGAAATCAATACCTCCGATTGTCGCTATATTCCGGCACTGATGTTAATGCTAAAATTGCAGACGGGGTAGTGGTTGTATTTAATCTGAGATATAGTAACAGATATGATTACAATGATGCGTTGAAAATGATGAATGCTAATGAAAACCTTAGTATTTTAAGCAACGGAAAATTATTGTCGCTTGAAGCCAGAAGGAATGTTTCAAAAAAAGACACGGTATTTCTTTCCTTTAGCAATTTAAGAAGACAGACCTATAAATTTAAGTTCGCCCCGGATAAATTTTCAAGGTCAGGTTTAAATATTAAATTGATTGATAAGTTTCTGAATACAACTCAATCAATAAGTACATCAGATTCTACACTAGTCAATTTTGATATCACCTCAGATCCCGGATCTTTTGCATCCGACAGATTTTATCTGGTTTTTGGCAATGCAATATCTGCTTCTGTTTTATCGGATGGGATCAGTATAACAAACAAGCCTAATTCCGAAGTGCTTACTCCTGCAACAGGTGTAGCTGTATTTCCTAATCCTGTAACTGGAGGAAGAATGCATCTTGTTTTTTCTGGAATCAAGCCCGGAAAATACCAATTGAGTCTAACCGATCAGCAAGGTAGATTGGTAAAGAAACAACCTTTGTTTAAAGTTGAAGGAGTCGATGAAATCGATATGGTTATCAAAAACTTACAAGCCGGCGAATATCTGCTAGCTATGATTGGTGAAAAAGGATTTTCAGCAAATTTGAAGGTAATGGTGAAGTGATGGGATGGGATGGATTCTGGATACTTCTTCTCAGTAATGTCTCCTAAAAGGGACGTTGTGTTGGATAGGCTAGATAAGCTGGATAGGCTGGATACTGGATACTACTTCTCAGCAATGTCTCCTGAAAGGGACGTTGCGTTGGATAGGCTAGATAAGCTGGATAAGCTGGATAAGCTGGATAGGCTGGATAGGCTGGATACTGGATAATACTTCTCAGCAATGTCTCCTGAAAGGGACGTTGCGTTGGATAAGATAGATAGCTGGATAAGAGATAGTTCAAAAGGTTGGGAATAACCACTTGAACTTTTTGAACATTTCGAACTTCTTAAACCTTTGAGGAGTTATGCAAAAGTTTTAATCAACAGAATAATGAAACCGTAAATGGCAGTAGTAACAAAAATTCCTTTTGCGGTTTTGTCTTTTGCAGTGTTGATATATAAAGTGAAGACTGCAGCATTGGCTAATAAAGAAAGGCTCATTGCTGCTGATAATGTTCTGAAACCGGGTTCCATATATAAAAACTGAAAGAATTCTTTCATGGAAAAAATCCCAAACTTGTACCATTTGAAAATCATGAATCCAAGCATAGGAGCGATAAGTCCTAAAATCATTCCGAATATAAGGTTGTCTTTTTTGAATATCATTTAAAGGTGATTGTTTTTTCTAAATGTTTTTTTAATGTATAATTTGTAAGGTCAAATTGCACAGGAACTACACTGACACTATTATGCTGTAATGCCCATACATCGGTATCTCTTCCTTTATCAAAATTTTTAAATTCACCAGTGAGCCAGAAATATTTTTTTCCCTGAGGATCCACTCTTTCATCAAATGCCTCATCGTACTTTGCGTAAGCTTGCTTGCATATTTTGATTCCTTTTATTTCTTTATAAGGGATAGAGGGGATATTTACGTTCAATAAAAGATGCTTATCAATTTTCTTCTGTGCCATTATTTTTGAAACAATAATGTGTACGATTTTCCTGGATGGTTCCATGTCCGCTTCATAACGATAATCAAGCAGTGAAAATCCAATGCTGGGAATGCCTTCAATGGAGGCTTCCATTGCGGCAGACATGGTACCGCTATAAATAACGTTTATAGAATGATTCGCGCCATGATTGATACCACTCAAACAAATATCCGGTTTGCGGTGAAGGATTTTGTCGACAGCTAATTTTACGCAATCAACAGGAGTTCCGGATGTTTGCCAGGCTTCAATGCCATTAAATAAATCTACTTTATTCATTCTGAGGGGAGAGCCGATGGTAATAGCGTGCCCCATTCCACTCTGCGGTTTGTCGGGAGCTACTACAATTATTTTGCCTAATCCTTTTACGGCTTCAACCAAATTTTTTATTCCTGGAGAAGTAATCCCATCGTCGTTGGTAATTAAAATAATCTTTTCTTCTTTTGTAGCTTTTGCCATAGTAGTAAAATATAGGGTAATTAAAATTTAGGAAAATCCGGACGGGCAATCGCGCCGCCTTTAAAAGACCAAGGTATAGAAAT
>CANFGZ010000157.1 GCA_947446585.1 Chitinophagaceae bacterium
ATCAGAGGAATCGATATTTCTCACATAACTACAAGTAATGCATTATTGTATTTTAATACTGTTAGAATTGCTGGTGCAGGAAATGCAACTTCTGGATTTGGCAGTAGTGCATTAAGTTTATCAAGTGCTTCTGGTACACCAAATGTTACCTTGAGGAATAACATCCTTGTAAACAAATCAACAGCGGGTGCCACGGGATATGCAGTTGCATTAAGAAAGTCTCTTGCAGGTATTGTGTACAACAATGCATCAAGTAATAACCTATTTTATGTGGATACTACCGGAAGACGTTATATGTATTATGAATTGTCAACAGGATTTAATAGTTTGACCGGAACATGGAATGCATCACCCAGAGAATTGGCATCAGTTACTACCGCAGAACCTTCATTTATTAAGGCTACTGATGGAACGGATTCTCTCCATTTGAACATAGTTACCAATTGTGCGATGAGTGGTACAGGTATTACAATTACTTCACCAAGCATCACAAAAGACATTGATGATGATATCAGAAACAACCCTCCATCTATGGGTGCTGATGAATTTACTTCAACTGGTCAGGGCATTGGTAATTGGTCTGGAGTAAATTCCAACTGGAATGATCCTATCAATTGGTGTGGATTAGTACCTAATTCTCTAACAGATGTTGTGATTCCAATAAGCAGAACAAATTATCCAATCATTAACGCAACTACAACACCAATACCTTTATGTAGAAATATAACTGTTAATAATGGAGGAACGGTGAATGTTTTGACTGGAGGAAAGATTTCTATTTATGGCAATACATCAACTCTTGCCGGTGGAATATTTAATACAAAACTAGGTACTGTTGAGTTTGATGGTTCTGTTGCTCAAACAGTTGGCGCTTCTACATTCCAGAACAATAATGTGAGAAATATTATCATTAATAATTCAAGCGCTACTGGTGTTACATTAGGTGGGCCATTGAATTTATTAGGTAAACTTTCTTTTGCAGGCAGCAATCGTATTTTTGCAACTGCAGGAAATTTAACAATGAAATCATCAGATACATTAACTGCTAATCTTGGGGATATTACTAAAGATGCACTTAATGGAACGGTAGTAAGCGGCAATCAGGTTACAGGAGATGTAATGGTTGAGAGATTTGTTTCAGGCTGGAGAGCTTGGAGACTTTTATCTATGCCAACAACTCATAATTTACAAACGATAAAAGAAGCGTGGCAGGAAAATCAGGCAGCTAATTCGACTACTCCAGCTGGATATGGCATTCAGATTACCAAGGATAGTGCAAATTGGAACACTACAGGTTTTGATTTGCAAACCACTCCTGGTCCTTCAGTTAAATATTTCGTAACAGCACCAAGTGATGGAGGAAATTGGAAAGGCATAACGTCTACAATTGATGTGCCTGGAGTGTCCAACGGGAAATTTGAAGTTGGAAAAGCGTATATGACTTTCTATAGAGGAGACAGAACAGTTAATACATATATTGCTTCTCAGGTAACAACAACGAGTATACTAAGAGAAAAAGGTCAATTGTTTACAGGCAACTATCCTACTGTTTCGGTTCCGGCTCATCAGTTTATAGCTATTGGTAACCCTTATGCATCTGCTATTGATTTCACGAAGTTTGATAACGTAAATATTGATGGATTCATTTGGTTATGGGATCCTAAAATAAATAACCTTGGGGCATACCAGGCAATTAACCCAACCAATGGACAAATGACTCCAGGTGGAGGTAGCTATAGCCCAACACCATCGGATCCAACTACACACCCGGTTATCGAATCTGGGCAGGGCTTCTTTGTTCACAATGGATCAAGTACAGCAGGATCAATAACATTGAAAGAATCAAGTAAGGCTGATGGAAGTAATTTGGTTACCAGGAATTCAAGTGTTAGTCAACAATTAAGAACTAATTTCTATAAGCTGGTAAACGATAGCTACAAAATTTACGATGGGGTATTAAATATTTTTGATGAAAATAATTCTAATGAAGTGGATCGTAATGATGCGATGAAATTTACTTACTTAGGAGAAAATTTAAGCTTAAGCAGATCTGATAAATTACTTGCAATTGAAAACAGATCATCATTGCAGGAAACTGATACCATATTCTATAAATTGGGCCAGGTTAAAGTGGCTACCTATCAGCTTGAGTTTATTCCTGAAAATATTGACCAAACAGGACTCAGGGCTTATTTAATAGATAGTTATTTGAATACAAGCACACCTGTAAGTTTAACAGATACTACCAGAGTGGATTTTTTAGTTTCAAGCGTTTCAGGTTCTTATGATTCAGATCGATTTAAGATGGTGTTTAAAAAACTTGCACCCGTGCCTGTAACTTTTGTTGATATTAAAGCAGAAAAACAAAAAGATGCAGTGAAAGTTAGCTGGAAAGTGGATAATGAAATCAATATTAGAAATTACACTGTGGAAAGGTCTGCAAATGGAAGGAATTTTACAGAACTGGGTACAGTTCCTGCTACTGGATCTTCTTTATATTCTATGCTAGATAATAGTCCTTTAAATGGTGACAATTTCTACCGTGTTAAAAGTATAAGTGCTTCTGGAGAAATCAAGTACAGCAAAATCGTAAAAATTTCTTTCCAATTGGTTTCGTCAATAACAATATATCCTAATCCAATTTTGAGCGATAAGGTGGTTCATGTTTTCTTCAGGAATTTACCACAAGGGGAATATTTTGTTAATGTAATGAATGAATTAGGGCAGACTATATTGAGGAAAACTATCAGTCACACAGGTGCAATTGCTGAATATGCTATAGTATTGGATAAAAATTTGGCACATGGTAATTATCAAATGGAAATAACAAATCAGGAAAGCCCAAAAACAATCCTTAAATTTCTATATTAATTGAAAAGAAGGTATTAATTTTACAGAAAAGATTGAAATAATGAGCAGACTAAGAAAAACAATAATGTTACTATCAATTACGGGTTTTATTATATTTTTCACACCTATTAAAACCTTTTCTCAAGGTCCTCCAGATCCAAACTGTGATCCATTGGACCCCCTTTGCCCAATTGATGGGGGGGTAACGCTTTTATTGGCAGTAGGAGTTGGATTAGGTGCAAAAAAAGCTTTTAAAAATTCAGATAGCAACTGATATCTAAAATAAAAATAAAGATAAAGATGCCTTATGGCATCTTTATTATTTAATCAAGTTTTAGGTCCTTTAAATAAATATTAAAATTGCTTAAGGCATTGATTTAAAGTTGGTCATCTAAGTTTTTTTAACGAATTTTGTTGGCCTGAATATATTGAAAAGTATAGTATTTGGGGGTAATCATTTCAATATGCAAAAACTCAAGACTTCTTCTCAAATAGATTTATTGGCACCTATTAATTGGGGGACATTTTTAATATTGTCTGTTTTGTTTTTTTCATGTTCCTATCCTAAGAGCTTTACCTATTTTAAGACTTTGCCCAAGGACACCACCATTACTGCAGTTGTTTCGCCTGAATTAGAATCAAAAATACAGAAGAATGATGTTTTAGGAATTTCAGTGAGCAGTTTGAACTCGGAATTAGATGCCCAATTTAATAATTTACCCAAAATGAATGCTGATGCAATGAATAATAATCAGAATATTTTTGGCTTTAAGATTAACGATAACGGTCAAATTGATTTCCATTTTATTGGAAAAGTGAAAGTGGAAGGGATGACAAAGAAGCAACTTAAAGAAAAGCTGGAAAGAGAGCTTATGCCTTTTATGAAAGAGCCTATTGTCTCAGTTCAGTATATGAATAAAAAAGTAACTGTAATTGGGGATGTAGCTACACCGAAAATATTTTATTTAAGCGAAGAGCAGGTTCCTTTACTGGATGTTATTGTTAACTGCGGCGATTTGAAGGAGACTGCACTAGCCAATGACATATTGGTAATAAGAGATTCGTCTTCAACAAAGGTTGTTAAGCATATTAATCTGGAAGATCATTCCATTTTTTCTTCCCCTTGGTATTATGTAAAAGCTGATGATATAATTTATGTGAAAAAAGATGTGCTACAATATGATAAAGAAGAGAGGAGAAGAACTGTGCAGACTACAGTTTCGCTCGTCACAGCTGTCGTTTCACTTTTACTAGTGGTGATTAATATTTTTTTAAAATAGTTTGTAATACTATATGAACGAAGAAAAAGAATTTAGGCAGAATAAGCCCAATGATAATATCCTGGCGCAAATCGTACATCGATATTTGCCATTTTGGCCAGTTTTTATAATCTTTACATCAGTAGCTGTTTTCTTTTCTTTCATTTATCTGCGGTCTCAAACTAAATTTTTTGTTGCAACAGCTAAAGTGTTACTGAAAGATCCGCAGAGAGGTAATGGGGATACCAAAGTATTGGATGCCCTTAATATTTTTAGTGAAAAGAAGATAATTGAGAATGAAATTGTGGTTTTGAAATCATCTTCATTAATGGAAGAGTTGGTAAAGGAACTTGATTTGTATGCTCCTATTTACAACGAAGGCAATGTTCAAAAGGAAGAACTTTTTTCTGCTAATTCACCGCTAAGATTTATCGCCGAAAATAAGGACAGTATTAAGGCCGGTGGAAAGTATTTTTTTGAGATAGACTGGAATAAGAATGTTATAAAAATCGCCGGGCAACAAATCCCCTTTGACAGTTCTATTAGAGTTGGCAATACCACTTACCATATTGATATTAATAAGCGATACAACAGAAACGTAGTTGGGAAAAATTATTTTGTTGTTTTTAATTCAGTTCAGTCTGCAGCCAGTTCGATTTCCGGAGCGATAAAGGCTTCTCCGCTTTCATATAATTCAACTGTTATTGATGTCAAAATGGAAACACCTTTGCCTGAAAAAGGTATGGTTATTTTGGATAAGCTGTTTCAAGTGTATAATAAAGCAGGGATAGAAGATAAGAATCAGATGGCATCAAAAACACTTGGCTTTATTGAAGACAGATTAAAAACAGTGATTAATCAACTTGATAGCGTTGAAAGAAATATCGAAAATTACAAGTCAAATAATGATGTGCTTGATTTGGGTAACCAGGCAACGGTATATTTTAATAATATTAAGGAATTGGATAAGGCAAATAGTACAATAGATTTGCAGCTACAGCTTCTCGATGACGTTTCTGCATATTTGAATTCAAAAAGTAAAAAGCCCGGTTCTGTTCCTTCGCTAATCTTACTGAATGATCAAACCTTAAATTCTCTGCTCTCACAATTGTATACTGCAGAATTTGAATTGGATAAAGTACAGGCTACCGCCGGTGTTAAAAGTGATATTTATTTATTAGCTTATGAGAAAGTAAATAGAATTAAAAATGATATCAAAGAAAACATAGGGAATATCAGAAGTAGTTTTATTACCCAAAAGAACAGTAATCAAAATAATATTGATTTAAATAAAGGAATGTATAATTCAGTGCCTAAGAAAGAGAGGGGATTGCTTGATATAAGCAGGCAGCAAGTTATCAAAAGTAATATTTATAATTACTTGTTACAAAAACGTGAAGAAACAGCAT
>CANFGZ010000158.1 GCA_947446585.1 Chitinophagaceae bacterium
ATAGAGAGGGGTTCCCAAATGTTCCGCTTCAGGCTGGTTCAATGGGATGCATGCTTATATTGTCGGACATAAATGGATGCAACGAAATTGTAAAAAATGGAGTTGATGGAATGCTCGTTCCGCCTAAAAATTCAGCAGCATTAACAAATGCCATGTTATCAGCAAGAAAAAATCTAAACCAAACAAATGAATTTGCATCATTAATAAAAGAAAAAATTTCTCAAAATTATAGTCAGCAGGTACTTTGGCAACTTATCCTGAAGGAATATCAACATCAGTTAAAATCAGAATTGAATTAACCATGAATTGCAATAAGAGATATCTAAAATCAACCAGGGATGATTATTAACACAATAATACACGACAAATAAAAAACAATAAACATTCTGACATGAAATATTTATATCCTGTAATCCTTAAAAGAGCAATTGATATGCTGATTTCTTCAATTGCCATAATAATATTATTTCCCATTTTTTTATTAGTTATTATAATATTATTAATCTATGGACACCGAAAATTATTTTTTATTCAAACTAGAGTTGGGCATAATGAACGGTTGTTCAAATTAATTAAATTAAAAAGTATGACTGATGAAACAGATAGTGATGGCGTATTATTATCAGATGAAAAAAGACTAACTAAAGCAGGAAAGATTATTAGAAAAACATCATTGGATGAATTGCCGCAATTATTAAACGTACTGAAAGGAGATATGAGTATTGTTGGTCCGAGACCTTTGTTGGTTGAATATCTGAGTTATTACTCAGTAGAACAGAAAAAACGTCATTTAGTAAAGCCAGGAATTACCGGTTGGGCTCAGGTGAATGGAAGAAATACAATCAGTTGGGAAAAAAAATTTAAACTTGATGTATGGTATGTGGAACACATTTCTTTTTTGCTCGACCTTAAAATTATATTTTTAACTTTCTTGAAAATAATTAAATCAGAAGGCATAAGCCAGGATGGGGAAGCAACAATGGAATTATTTAGAGGTAATTAAGACAAGAAGATTTTCCCTCAATTAAAATTACACCTGAATCAAAATTTATTTTTTAGTTGGCAATGATGCCAGTGCGTTTAATTAGCTGAATATTAGAAACCAAATTATTATTTGGATAATGAGATAATAGCTAAAAATATTCCCATAAAAATATAAACAGTATAAAAAATCGAAATCCTAGTTGTTTCCAATGAATATCAAGAATAATGTGTAAAATATTGATATTAAATAAAAAAATCTTTTTTTATTTAATATAACTCATACATTTTTAAAATGAATCACCAAATCTTTTTGCTAAGAGTATATAAAATCCTATCTTTTCCATCCCATTTATTTTTAGAGTTAATCATTTATTAATTCGGAATTATTTAACTCTAAGGGAAAGTTTTATTAATTTAGCGGAAATTTTGTACATAAACCCAATGATTTTTTAATTAACAGTAAATATTTTAATATTTATTTAGTGAGCAAAGTATGGTTATCGTCGCCTCATATGGGCAAAAAAGAACAGGAATATGTGTTAGACGCATTTAGTACCAATTGGGTAGCACCTCTTGGTCCTAATGTTGATGCATTTGAAAAGCAACTTACTGATTATCTTGCTGTGAATGGGGTTGTTTCATTGAGTTCAGGCTCAGGTGCTTTACACCTTGCCCTCGTTGCGTTAGGAATAAAACCAGATGATATAGTTCTTTGTCAAAGTTTTACTTTTGCGGCTTCAGCATTTCCGATTACGTATTGCGGAGCTATACCAGTCTTTATTGACAGTGAGTCAGATACGTGGAATATGGACCCTGAATTATTGGAACAAGCCATAACAGAACATATTCAACTAGGTAAAATGCCTGCAGCAATTATCGTTGTTCATTTGTATGGGATGCCTGCAAAAATGGATAAGATAGTTTCAATCGCAAAAAAATATGGTATTCCCTTAATTGAAGATGCGGCCGAAGCATTGGGTAGCACTTTTAATAATCAGCCTTGTGGAAGTTTTGGAGATGCCGGTATTCTCAGTTTCAATGGAAATAAAATTATTACAACCAGCGGTGGCGGTGCATTTGCAAGTAATAATGCCGAGATGGTAAAAAAAGTAAGGCATATTTCGGCACAGTCAAAAGAACCTGCGCCTTATTATTTACACAAGGAAATTGGGTTCAATTACAGAATGAGTAATATATGTGCAGGAATTGGAAGAGGTCAGATGGAAGTATTACCCGAAAGAATCAGCAGAAGAAGAGAAATTTTTGAAACATATAAAAAAGAATTGGGTTCTATAGAAGGTATTACATTTTTATCAGAGCCCAAAGGTTTTTATTCGAACCGATGGTTGACTACAATTTTGTTTAATGAACATCATTTTGCAGCCGAAGAAAACGAAGCATTAAGATTGCATTTGGAAAAACACAACATTGAAAGCCGCCCACTTTGGAAACCTTTACACCAGCAACCTGTTTTTGCTGAGAACAAATCTTATTGCAATGGAGTTTCAGATCAACTCTTTGCTACAGGCCTTTGTCTCCCCAGCGGATCCAATTTGACTGATGAAGTTGTAACAAAAGTTATTGACGAAATTAAAAGTTTTGTAAAATGAAAAAGTTAAGTAAAAACTCAATCCGGCCTTCTCAATTTGTATTAATTGGAGATCAGCTATTGATTACCGTAGGTTTGCTTTCAGCCCTCTTTGCAAATTACAGGTTGCTTTCTATTAATGTATTTCCCATTCACACTATTTTTTATCGTTTAGTTATTCATTTAAGTTTGGCGGTATCCGCCTGGGTTGTGTTTGGTATTTATAGAAAAGTTATTCGTTTTTTTAGCAGTAAAGATTATCTAAACCTCATTTTTATTCTACTATTAGTGCATTTTTTTAGCGCTATTTCAGGAGTTCTTTTTCCAAATAAACATCAGCTAAAACCAGAAATCTTTTTAATCAGTTTTTTTATAACATCAATATATATTATTGGCAGCCGATTTATTATTAGCTACCTATACTATTATTATAATCGTTCAAAAAAAGCAACAGATCAGAAAAAATTATTGATTTATGGCGCTGGTGAGTTGGGTGTTTTTTTGA
Source organism: Chitinophagaceae bacterium (assembly GCA_947446585.1). Lineage (GTDB taxonomy): Bacteria > Bacteroidota > Bacteroidia > Chitinophagales > Chitinophagaceae > Ferruginibacter. The sequence goes on from CANFGZ010000158.1 coordinate 3,078, forward strand.
AAAAATCTATTCAGACACAATACCAGGATGATTATAAGCTTGTTGGATTTCTGGATGATGATAAAAAGAAAATTGGTCGTTTCATTGGTGGCGTGAAAGTATTTGATGCTTCAAAAGACATCAAATCAGAGGTGTTGAAAAATTCGGTTACTGATATTATCATTGCTAATAAAACAATCACTCCTTCAAGAAAAGCAAAATTTCTTGAAGACACTTTACCCTTTAACGTAAAAATAAAAGAGATTTCTTCTATACAATCTCTATTCAATTCTAACTTCAATCTAGATAAGCTGGCTTCTATTGACATTAATGATTTAATGAACAGAAAGCCCATTGAGTTATATGATGAACATGTTGTTGAAAGTATCAAAGAGAAAGTAATTTTGGTTACGGGAGCTGCAGGTTCAATAGGCAGTGAAATTGTAAGGAAGTTATCAGAACATGATGCATCTTTAATTGTTTGCGTAGATTTTTCTGAAAGTGCATTATACGATTTAGAACAGGAATTAAAACGCAAACATCCTAATTTACAATATCGATTTATCCTTACTGATATTCGTAATGAGCAGCTGATGGAAAATATTTTTGAAGAATATCAGCCTAATTTTATTTATCATGCTGCAGCTTATAAACATGTTCCTTTGATGGAACAGTTTCCTTGGGAAGCAGTTCAAACTAATGTATTTGGTACATGGAGTATAGTAAGAATGGCCATAAGACACCAGGCAGAAAAATTCGTATTCATTTCTTCAGATAAGGCTGTAAATCCAACGAGTGTAATGGGTGCCACTAAAAGATTAGCAGAAATTATTGTTCAGGCATTTGCTTCATCAAAAAACTCAACTTGTTTTGTGGTTACCAGATTTGGGAATGTTCTGGGTTCCAACGGCTCAGTGGTTCCTTTGTTTAAAAAGCAAATCCAGGCGGGCGGGCCAGTAACGGTAACACATCCAGAAATGATTCGTTATTTCATGACGATTGCAGAAGCTTGCCAGTTGGTTTTAGAGGCTTCGGTTATGGCAGAAGGAGGAGAAGTTTTCGTTTTTGATATGGGAGAACCAGTAAAAATCGTAGATTTGGCAAAAAATATGATTCGTCTGGCTGGATACACACCAGATGTTGATATTAAAATTCAGTTCATTGGAGAAAGGCCAGGAGAAAAATTATATGAAGAAGTTTTTTCTAAAAATGAAAAAATGAAAGAAACTCATCATGAAAAAATCATGATTAGTAAAGAAAATATGGTTCATTTCATTGAAGCAGAAAATATAATTGAAAAATTAAAATCACTGGAAGGCTTTTATGACCCCGAATTATTCAGAGTAGTAATCAAAGATTTATTACCAGAATTTAAATCTGTGGCAGGTAATAGCAAGGTGGTAAATTTTACAGCAGGAAAGAAAATAAATCAATACAAATACCAAAATTAATATCAAGTTGACTAAATTAAATTTTATGAGAAGTCAGAAATATCTGATCGTTTTAATGTTGTTTTTATCTGAAGGTGTTGTTGCTCAAAATGCAAGATTCTCTCAGATAGGATCTACACCAATTCAATTCAATCCAGCCCTTACAGGGCGCTTTGATGGTAAGGTAAGGCTTAGCGGCCTGTACAGCTCACAGGAAACCATAAATGCTCATATGCAGCATGAAAACATCAGCATTGATGCCAAATTTGGTAAATACAAAAGCAGTGGAGATGAAGAAACTGCCGTTAGTGATGTCGTTTCCGCAAATGCAAAGTCATTGAAAGAAGGTAAAGATGAGGTGTTTAAAAAGTCCAGAGTTTATGGATACTGGGCAGTAGGATTCAATTACTATCATTACGGAGATAAAAAAAGTCCACTAGATGCTACTTTCTATTCCGCATCTCTTGCTCGTCATTTTTATAACAAAAGCAACAAGATTTTTGGTTTCGGCTTACAGGCTACTTATGCCGAAAGTAAATTAGACGAAATTAAAGGAACCGAGTATGACAGAGAGATTTCTGGTGGTGGATTCAGATATCCTTTTCCTGGTGGTCCTGCTGGACGTCAGGGCACAAAAAATTATTTAGATTTCAACGGGGGCGCGTATTATGGAATGGTAACCGATGCCGTTATGTTTGAATTGGGTGGTTCAATGCATCATCTTTTTTATCCTAAAAACGACCCCTCCGGAAAAGATAACGAAACTGAATTACGTCACACCGTTACTGCACACTCTATTTTACGTTTAAGATTGAATAACAAATGGGGTATTGTTCAGAAAAATATGTACTGGCAGGAAGGTTTATACTACAGAAGCAGAAAACTAAATGGAGACAGTGCTGAAATCGTAGCTTTCTGGTCGGGACTTGAGTTTTATAAAATCAATCCGTTGAGTAATTATAATGTCAACTTTGGATTTTATACAAGATCGTTCAGAACGAT
>CANFGZ010000159.1 GCA_947446585.1 Chitinophagaceae bacterium
CTTATTTTCTCTCAATAATTCGGTTATGACTACTGTCAAATGAGTAAATAATAATAGTCATTTATTCTGTTTTGCTATACCTATATATTTGAAACAATTAAAACCAACTATATGCATACCATCTTAACTGAGCCTTTTACGGAAGTCTTAACTGCAACCAAGTATCTTCCCTGTATCTCATTGATCATGCCTTTTGAGCCTAAAATGGGTTTGAAAAAAGAATTGGATTACAAGCTAAAGATAGCGGTTGATAAAATTGAAAAAGAATTGGAAGCAAACTATCCTGCAGAAAAGACATTGCCCGTTTTGAAAAAATTACATAAGGTAATTAATGAACTTAATTATAACACGCATAAAAAAACTATAGCCATATTTGTTTCGCCGTTAATTGAAAAAGTATATTATCTGGATATGCCTGTTGAAGAAAAAATTATTATTGATGAATCATTTGAAATCAGAGATCTTATTTACAGTAAAAAAGAAATACATAAATATTTACTTGCAGTACTAAGCAGTAAATGGACAAAAATATATTTAGGCAACACCATTCATTTTATAAGAGTTACGTCTAATGTTCCTGATAATATTGAAGCTTATAAAAATGATATAGGCGAGAAAATCGCAAACTTCAGTGATGAAAATAAAAGAAAAGAAATATTACTTGATAAATTTTTGATGCATACTGATAATGGACTTTCTTTATTATTAAATGCCTATAAGCTGCCATTGTTTGTGATGGGGACGGCAAAAACACTGGGACATTTTAAATCCATTACTCATAATTCAAAGCATGTTATCGATTATATACATGGAAATTTTGAAGAAAATACTGAAGCTGAGTTTCATAGTACAATGACTCCTTATTTAAACAACTGGAAAATTGTTTTACAAAAGAGAGTTATGAATCAAATTGAAGATGCAATGGATCATAAAAAACTTGCGGTTGGTATTCAGGAAGTATGGAAAGCCTCCTGTCAAAAAAGAGGAAGATTGTTGGTGGTCGAAAAAAATTATATTTACCCAGCACAACTTGGATCCTCTCCTGAAAATATTTCCAAAAAAGACGATTTTGTAAAAAATGCTTTTTATATCAAAGATGCCGTTGATGATGTTATTGAAAAGGTTTTATCAAGCGGAGGTGATGTGGAATTTGTAGATGAAGGGATTTTAAAAGACTATAATAAAATTGCGCTGATAGAATATTTTTAATTAACTCAGAATTTGAAATACACAAACAGTCTTCCAAAATTTTTGCTGTCGTTTTCTATGCGATGATAAAGTGGTTTGATGTGAGGTTGTTGCAGAAAACGTTCCACTTTCTTTTTTAATTGGCCACTGCCTTTCCCGGGAATAATTTCAACTTCACGGATGCGCTTTTCAATGGCATCTTCGAAAGCCTCCTTAAGTGCATTGTCTATGGCTTTGCTGTTGTTGTAAATGTCGTGAAGGTCAACTTTTATTCTTGCCATTTTAATGAGCAATTATTTAATTAGAGTTATTCCATCAGTTTCAATGGAGATTATTCTTTGTTTATACAAATTGCCAATAGTCATTTTAAAAGTCTTTTTACTCATTTGAAAGAACTCGTAAATTTCATCCGGATTGCTTTTATCGTTAAAAGGAAGCTGGCCATTATTTTCATTTAACAATCGAATGATTTTTTCTGTTTCATCTTCTACTCTTTTGTATCCTGATTTTCCTGCGGCAACATCTATTTTATTTTCTTTTGGATAAATCTTTTTAATAAATCCTTTGAAGGTATCTCCAGAAGTGATATTTCTGTAAATTTCATTATGATGAAGTACTCCGGTATGTTTATTGTTGATGATAACCACATAGCCAATATCTGTTCTTCGGTATACGGTAAGGTCTACTTCCTCTAATTCCTTTACGGTAAGATTATCGTTGCTGAGGTACTGATCGATTTTTTCTGAGGCGGCTAATCTGCCGGTTTGTTCGTCTAAAAAAATCTTCACTAAATACGCTCCATTGGGCATCATATTATTCAATTGCTGAGATTTGGGAACAAATAAATCTTTCATTAATCCCCAATCCAAAAATGCCCCATGAGTGGTTACACTCACACAAATCAGTTTTACGATATCGCCAAGTATTCCCTTTGGTTTTTGCGTTGTGGCTATAAGGCGATCTTCACCATCGTGATAAACAAATACATTTAATACATCGCCTTCTTTAGCTTCTTTGGGAACAAATCTTTTAGGCAGCAAGATGCCTTCTTTTCCATCATCGAGATAAAGGCCAAATTCAACGGCTCTCAATACTTTCAAGTCATTATATTCCCCAACTTTTACCATGTGCTAATTTTGAACGCAAGATACATCATATCACTCCAAAGGATAAAAACACTATCTTCACACAAATAAAAAATAGTTTTGAATTTTACAGAATTTGGATTTGATGATCGATTGATGGAAGGAATCGAGGCTGCAGGTTACCAGGAAGCCACTCCGGTTCAGGAACAAGTTATCCCTTATTTTCTTTCAGGAAAAGACTTGATAGCCTCTGCACAAACAGGTACAGGCAAAACGGCGGCTTTTCTGTTGCCGCTTATACATAAAATTATTACCAGTACTCCTGACCATCAAAGTATAACCGCTTTGGTAATTGTTCCTACAAGAGAACTGGCTATACAGATAGCCCAGCATCTGGAAGGATTTTCTTATTTCGCTGGAATCAGCTCCATTGCGGTTTATGGAGGAGGTGATGGAAATGCATTTGTGCAGGAAAAAAAGGCGTTGAGTATGGGCGCAGATATTGTGGTATGTACGCCGGGAAAAATGATGGCGCACATTAAAATGGGCTATGTGAAATTACAAGGACTTAAGTATTTAATTCTTGATGAAGCCGACAGAATGCTCGACATGGGATTTGTAGATGACATTGATTTTATCATTAAACATTTGCCGGCGAAAAGACAAAACCTTTTATTTTCTGCTACCATGCCTCCAAAAATTAGGGAACTAGCAAGGACTATTTTACATGATCCTGCAGAAATAAACATTGCAATCAGCAAGCCTCCCGAAAAAATAATTCAACAAGCTTTTTTTGTTTACGACACTCAGAAAATACCATTGGTTACTTTTCTTTTAAAACAAAAACAATTCAGTAATACACTCATATTTTGCAGCAGCAAATCCGGCGTAAAACAATTAACAAGAGATTTAAAAAGAACGGGCTTCAAAGCTGATGAAATTCACAGTGATCTGGAACAGGAAAAAAGAGAAGAAGTGTTGAGTGATTTCAGAAGCGGACGTTTACCTATACTAATTGCAACTGATATATTAAGCAGAGGTATAGATATTGATAATATAGAACTGGTTATAAATTACGATGTACCTCATGATGGCGAAGATTATGTTCATAGAATTGGAAGAACAGCACGTGCGAAAGCAGAAGGGTCTGCATATACATTAGTGAATACAGCCGAACAATACAAGTTCACGGCTATTGAAAGATTATTGGGGAATTCGGTTCCAAAAGGGGAAGTGCCCGCAGAATTGGGGCCAACTCCAGAATATATTCCTGCACAAACCAAATCGAAATCTGGTAAAAAGAAATTCTACAATAAAAATCGCAATCCCCGCAATTAAATAACTGCTGTTCCTTGGGTATCTTTGTGTAAAGTTATTTTTATCAATAGTACTTCAAACATATTATCAAGCCCAATCGAATACCTTACAGGCGTAAGTGCAATCAGAGGCGATTTACTCAGAAAAGAATTAAGCATTTTTACTTTTAGGGATTTACTCGAACATTATCCATTAAGACATATCGATAAAACTAAAGTAGAGAAAATAGGATCACTGAGTTACAACAGTGATTATGTTCAGGTTGCCGGAAAATTATTGGACATGCAAATTCAGGGCGAACGCAGAAGTAAAAGGTTAATCGTTCACTTGCAGGATAGTACAGGTATCATAGAACTCGTTTGGTTTCAGGGAATAAACTGGATAGAAAAATTACTTCAGGTTGGACATGTATATCTGGTATTTGGAAAGGTTAGTTTTTTCATGGGTAAGCCGCAGATTTCTCATCCCGAAATTGAAGTGTATACTCCGCTGAATGCAACAGGCAAGTCATTTTTAGAACCCATTTATTCTTCGACAGAAAAATTAAAATCAAAAGGACTTAATGGTAAAGCCTTCGGAAAACTGACGCAGGAACTATTTAAAAAAATTACAGAAAAAGATGTGCCCGAAAATTTGCCGGCATCTTTATTATTGCAATATAAACTCATAAAACGTTTTGATGCGTTTCAGCAAATTCATATGCCTGCCAATGAAAATAATTATCATCAGGCAATACGTCGTTTGAAATTTGAAGAGTTTTTCTTCGCACAGTTTTCTATTCAGTTAATCAAAATAAGCCGGCACCATTTCAGTAAAGGTTTGCCATTTGAAAAAGTAGGTCCCTTGTTTAATCAGTTTTATGAAAATGATTTGCCCTTTCAATTAACCAATGCACAAAAAAATGTAATCAGAGAAATAAGAAAAGATACAGCAAGCGGAAGACAGATGAACCGGCTGCTGCAAGGTGATGTAGGCAGTGGAAAAACAATGGTAGCGTTATTGTCGATATTAATTGCAATAGATAACGGCTATCAGGCCGTGTTGATGGCGCCCACAGAAATATTAGCCCAGCAGCATTATAATACGATTGCCCATCAGTTAAAAAATATTTGTGTAAATATTCAATTACTAACAGGTTCTACAACTGCAAAAATGCGCAAGTCAATTCTTGAAGGTTGTGAGCAAGGCACAGTGGATATTTTAATCGGTACTCATGCAATTATAGAAGACAAGGTGGTGTTTAAGCAACTTGGATTTGCAGTAGTGGATGAACAACATAAATTTGGCGTTGCTCAAAGAGCGAAACTTTGGAAGAAAAATTTAATACCTCCTCATGTATTGGTAATGACAGCTACACCAATTCCGCGAACGCTTGCCCTTACTGTTTATGGAGATCTTGATTATAGTGTGATTGATGAACTTCCTCCAGGACGCAAACCCATTACAACTACTCATCGATATGAAAATGCACGACCACAAACGATGGATTTTATTAAAGAACAACTTTCACTGGGAAGGCAAGCCTACATCATTTATCCTTTAATTGAAGAAAGCAGCAAGCTCGATTACGAAAACCTGATGAAAGGATACGAAGAAGTGAAATCTTTTTTTCCGGAACCTAAATACTGGATAAGCATGGTGCATGGTAAACAGCCTGCAATTCAGAAGGAGGCCAATATGCAAAGGTTTGTAAATGCAGACACTCATATTCTTGTGGGCACTACCGTTATTGAAGTGGGTGTAAATGTGCCTAATGCCAGTGTAATGGTTATTGAGAGTGCAGAAAAATTTGGGTTGTCACAACTTCATCAGTTGAGGGGCCGGGTTGGAA
>CANFGZ010000160.1 GCA_947446585.1 Chitinophagaceae bacterium
AATCCTTACTAACAGTAATGCAGGTATCATCACAGCTTATGCTAATTTCTGGAAGGGAGAAATCGCCTATCGTCAACAACGTTATGATGAAGCGATTCGTTATCTGACTTCATACACTGACAGCAAAGCGCCCTGGCAGGGGGAAGCCAATGTGAAAAATGCTTATTATACAATTGGCTACAGCTGGTTTCAAAAAGAACAATATAAAAATGCGTTGACTTTCTTTGAGAAAATTGCTATAGGGTTAAAACCAGGAGCGACAGCTATGGAACAGGATGCCTATACCAGAGCGGCAGATTGTTATTATATGCAAAGAGATTTTACTAAAGCAAGTGAATGGTACGATAATATCGTTAGCAATAATTTTCCTCAGGCTGATTATGCATTATATCAAAAGGCGATGATTGCCGGTGTAAAATCGGGCGCAGAAAAAATAAAGTTGATGAATGTATTGGTTAAAACGTATCCACAAAGTCCATTGGTATTAGAATCTCAAATGGAAATTGGATTGACCTACATATCTGATGAGAAATTTCCGGAAGCTGTTCCTTTTTTGAATACCGTTATCAATTCCAGTGATGCAGCTGGATTGAAACCTAAAGCGTATTTGAAATTAGGATTGGCTTATTATAATAATAATGACAATAAGAATGCATTAACAGCATACAAGCAACTAATAAAACTATATCCTCAATCGGAAGAGTCTGCAGAAGCAATGGCCATCATCAAAGATATTTTCATTGAAGATGGGAAGCCAGATGAATACGTATCGTTGATGAAGGAAAACGGAATTACCATTAATGTAAATGAGGCCGACTCTCTAAATTATATTTCTGCTTATAAGAAATACGAAGCCGGTGATTGTGCAACTGCCATCAGTGGTTTTGGAAATTATATTACTGGTCATGGTAATGGTGCTTATCTTATTGAGGCCAATTATTATAAAGCACTTTGCCATCAGCATCAGAAAGAATTTAATCTTGCAATTACAGGGTTTGAATATGTAAACAGTAGAGGAGTGAGTCGCTTTTTTGAAAACGCAACATTGCAATTAGCACGGATTTATTATTTCGAATTAAAAGATTATAGCAACGCAAAGAAATACTTTGAGTCGTTGAATGGAAATGCCACAAACCCTGAGAATCAGTTAGAGGCATTGCGTGGTTTAGTGCGCAGTTATTATCAGCTCAAAGATTATGTAACAGCCAATGATGCATCAAAAGCTTTACTAAGTAAAAAAGGCATTAGTACAGATGATAAATCGATTGCAGGTTTAGTGTTAGGAAAATCTCAGCAGGCCGCAAACGATACTATAGCCGCAATTGAATCATTTAAGTCAGTGGTGCCTATTAATAAATCGGCATGGGGAGCGGAAGCCCGCTATGAATTGGCGGCTACTTATTTTGGATTAAATAATTATAACGTTGCCGAAAAGTATGCGATGTCGGTAATAAAAGAAACGGGGTCTTATGATCTTTGGGTTACCAAGTCCTATCTTTTGTTAGGCGATATTTTTATGAAACAAAAAGATTATTTCAATGCAAAAGCAACGTATGAAAGTGTAGCCAAAAATGCTTCCATTATAGAGTTGCAATTAGAAGCACAACAAAAATTAGCCATTGTACTGGAAGAAGAAAAAAAATCATCCAGAATCGGTAATTGATATTCAATATGAAAATGCTCACTAAAAATAATGCTATGCGTTTCCCGTTTAAAAAGATTTTTTTAATATGGGGATTTGTCATTTTTTGTGTAACTGCTGTAAATGCTCAAAAAGACACCTCCAAGCCTCAGAGTGTTACAATAATTTCGGCTTATAAGCCAGTATTAAGAAATGCAGCAAAAATAAATTTTTCAGGATCTAATCTTCTGGCTGATTCATCGAAACACCTGATGCCTTATATCGTGCCGGTTCAGAATCTGGTTTATGGTTACCAGCCAATAAGCTTAAAGCCGTTGTCTGTTCAGAATGATACCCTTATCAGATTAGGAACACGTTATTATGTAAAAGCGGGTTTTGGTAACTACACAACACCTTATTTAAACGCAGCCGCCAGCTTTGGCGACGGAGAAACTACCCTTATCAATATTTACGGGAACTATATTTCTTCTAAAGGGAAAATCGCCAATCAGGATTATTCGGATCTTTCTTTAAAAGGGAACGGAAGTTATTTTCTGCCTAATCATGAAATTTATGCCTCGGCTGGGTTGAGCCGAAAGGATTATTTCTTGTATGGTTACAATCATGATCTTTATCATTATGACAAAGACCAGGTACGTCAGCAGTTTCAAAATTTTGAAATATCTGCAGGTTTCCGCAATACGGTGAAAAATAATTCAGGAATTAATTACAACCCAAATTTCAAATTGAACTTTTTCTCCAACAAGGATTATTTGACAGAATCAACTTTACAAATTCAACTTCCGGCAGACAAAAAAATCAATGAGTGGTTTACAGTAAAAGCAAATGCTACTTTTGATTTTACACATACGAAAACTCAAAATTTTATTCCCGTTAACTTTAACAATAATAACAATGTCATTAAGTTAAGTCCTTCTTTGTTTTATAAAACAGACTTATTGAAAATAAACGGTGGATTTAAATTGATTTCAAATGATGGCAAATTTTTATTCTTACCCGAAGTATATGGTGAGCTTGCTTTCTTAAAGGAGAAGTTTTTATTACAAGGAGGCTGGGTTGGCGACGTGCAAAAAAACAATTATGTAAACCTTACCCATATCAATCCTTACATAAGTCCGTTTATTGGATCTTCATTTGAGCAACATAATACTGTTCAAACCGAATTGTACGGAGGAATCAAATCTTCAATAGGTAAACATATTTTATTCAGCGCCAAAGCCAGCTTTATTAAATACAAGGATTTTGCATTGTTTATAAATGACACCAATTATCTGAGTGATGGGAAAAGATTTTTGGTGTCTTATGAAAAAAATATGGACAATTTTAGTTTACACGGAGACATCAGCTATATCATCAGAGATGTATTTAAATTAATGGGTGGCATAGTATTTAATGGCTATACAGGATTGAGCGATAATGGAAGGGCCTGGAATACCGTTCCTGTAGAATGTACAGCAGCAATGCGTTGGACCCCCTACAAAAAGGTTACATTAAAGGGAGATTTTTATTTTTTTGGTGGCGGACATTATCTTGATAAAGGCAATATTTCAAGGGATTTTAATGGCGCTGCTGATTTAAGTGCAGGAATTGATTATAAGATAAATAAACAGTTTGGCGCTTTTATCAATCTAAATAATATCTTTGGAAAAAATTACGAACGTTGGCATGGTTATCCTGTATACGGATTCAATGTATTAGGAGGGCTATCCCTACAGTTCTAAAACCAATTCACATCAATGGAAACTTTGATTGAAAATTACCTGCTTAAGAACCACTATTGTCCTTTACCCAGCTTAGGAGCACTTGAGCTGAAAGAGATTAGTGCATCTGTAAGATTTGGAGAGAATATTATGCTGCCTCCTTATCAGAAGATCAGTTTTAATACCAAAGAAAAAATTGCAGATGATTTTATCAGTTACATTGCCTTTAAAAAAGGAATTGATGAGCAAACGGCAGCTCAAAAATTGATGGCATATTGCAAAAATATTTCCAACCTCGATCATCGCAAAGAAAAAAAGATTAATCATACGGGTACATTTTATATTGATTACGACGGAAGCCTTAGTTTTAAACAACAAGAACTTCCCGAGGAATTTTTACCTACAGTGTCTTTACAAAGAGTAATTCATCCTAACAGTATTCATCGCATAAGAGTAGGAGATAGAGAACGTACTTCAGTTTTCATGAAGAGTTATTTTCAGGGGATTAAAAAAATAAAAAGAAGTACCTGGTGGATTTGGGCAGTTCTGTTAACCGCTACTGCAATTGCTTCCTGTTTTTATTATTATAAAATAAATCCACTGAACAGTTCATTGTTTGGAAATGGAGCACCAGTTACGCCTTCGGCACCTCAGGTTAAAACCTATAAAGCCGTAAATTAAACATCACTATTTTTCATGATTAATTATTCTTCCTGTCCTGTTTGCAATAGTAAAAAAATTAGTGGTGTTTTTTCGGCGATAGACTATACCGTTAGCAAGAGTAATTTTTCGATTTGGGAATGTGAAATCTGCAGTTTTAGATTTACTCAGGATGTTCCTTCTCAACATGAAATCGGACCATATTACCAATCCGACGCTTATATTTCTCATACAGATACCAAAGAAGGTTTGGTAAACAGATTATACCATTCCGTCAGAAATTTTACATTAAAATCAAAAAGAAAACTGGTAGAAATACAAACACGAAAATCAAGTGGTAATGTGTTGGATGTCGGTTGTGGTACAGGTGCTTTTTTGAATGAAATGAAATCATCAGGCTGGACAATCACCGGATTAGAGCCAGATGAACAGGCGTCTAAAAATGCACATGAGCTTTATAATATTACTACAAAAAATCCGGATCAACTTTTCCATCTTCCTAAAAATAATTTCGATGCCATTACCATGTGGCATGTATTAGAACATGTTCATCAGTTGCCGGAATATTTAGAAACGCTTAAAGCGTTGCTTACCGATAATGGCGTATTATTTATTGCCGTTCCTAATTACACCTCATACGATGCATCTCATTACAAACAATGCTGGGCTGCCTATGATGTGCCGAGGCATCTTTATCATTTTTCACCTAAAAGTATGGAGTTGTTATTGAGTACATTTGGATTGAAATTGAAAACAATAAAACCCATGTGGTTCGACAGCTTTTATGTAAGCATGCTGAGTGAACACATCAAAAACAATAGAGGCAATATTGTCAAAGCTTTTTTGATTGGATTTATCTCCAACATGAAAACCGTTTTCAATAAAAAGAGATGCAGCTCGGTGATTTATGTTATATCGAGATGATGTTTAATAGATTACTATTTAAATGTAAAATGTAAAATATCCAATGTAAAATGTAAAAGTTGGATATCACTCAAAATAAGAATACCAATACTAAAATATCTAAAGCCAATTTATAAAAATCCCAAACAACTTCCCCCTTTGGGGGATTGAGGGGGCCACCAAACAATAAACAATAAACAATATCTTGAATAAGCACGACTTACTAAAAGAACTATCCCAAAATACCTACATAACCTTACGTCCATCACCCATTGCTGGCATTGGTGTATTTGCGCTGATAGATATTCCCAAAGGACAACGTGGATTGTTTTCAAGAGATACATCTGAATGGATAAAAATTTCAAAAGAAGAGATTGCCGCATTGCCCGAGCACAGTCGTTTTTTGGTGGAGAATTTTTGTTTGTTTGATGAAGAAAATTATTTCGTGCCGGAATACGGATTTAAGATGATGGATTTGGTGGTGTATTTAAATCATGCTGATGAA
>CANFGZ010000161.1 GCA_947446585.1 Chitinophagaceae bacterium
ATTTTTTTGCAGGATCAAAATCAGGAGGATAAATCACCCAAGCTAACATGTCTTTATTGTCTGTCGTTTTGATAATGCGCTTTTCGATTTTGCTTATTTTTATTTTGGCATAAATATCATCATTCACATGCGTCAGTTGTTTCATGTTGCCTGTTGCTACATCCACTGTGTAAAGTTCTGCCGCATGGTTCATGTCCGTTCTGCTAACAATCAGCGTATTTCCTGATTGTCCGATAATGCCACTAATATCAAAATCTCCTTTGGTAATTTGCCTTACTACGGGCATCATTTTAGTTAAGCCTGGATAATTTACTTCAAACAATTGTAAAGTGCCATCAATAGGAGCGTAGAAGTAAATGCGTGTGCCATCATCGCTCCATTTAAAACCTTCTACATGAATCTCGTCATTGTTGCCGGTGAGATTCATTTTGGTATAACCATTCCAAACGACGATGTCTTGTTTGTCGGCTTCATATCCATCTCTGCGCATACTCATCCACGCGAGTTCGTTCTTTTGATTAAATGAAGGATTTAAATCGTATCCCATCATGCCTTCAGTTAAATTGGTGGTCTTGCTTGAAGCGATGTCGTAGCTGTACAAGTCTGTATTGGTGCTGGTTGCGTAATCAGTTCCATATTTTTTCTTGGTTACATACACAACTTGTTTGCCATCAGCACTCCATATATAGTCTTCAGTACCTCCAAATGGTTTTGTCGGACAATCATATGCTTCGCCGGGCATCAAATCTTTTTTGTTTTTAGGGTTCTTTAATTCAGTTAAAAATACATGATCAAAATTTCCGTCTTCCCATGTGTCCCAATGACGGTTGTTAAGATTATCGAAAATATAAACGTTAGATTTAGAAAGTTCTGGATAATAATCTTCCCCTCTGATATTTTTAATTTTAACCGAAGCGTCACTAAGTTGATATTTTCCATCAGGAGAAATGGTTTCATCTTTCAACAGGCTGTCGGGATTTGAAATAGATTTTATTTTTCCATCAGCAAGGGAAATAAAATATTTTTTAGAATTGCTTTTGTTGTTTTCAACATTAGGGGTACTTACATTGTACACTACATATTTCTTGTCTTTAGAAACACCTAATCCGGAAACACGATTGAGCTTCCATAATAATTCAGGTGTAAGATTTTGCTGCGCAAATGATGTTGCAAAAATAAAAGACAAAACAAGCAATGCAGTAGTTTTTTTCATTTTGTAGTTATTAATTGATTTCAAAATAATTTAATAATCAAAGTTCAAAATTTTAAATATTCCATACTCCCCTTCGGGAGACGTGAATAAGAAGGTTAGCCACGAATTCACGAATTGTTTTAATATGTTTCAAAGGTTCAATAAGTTTAATAAGTTCAAAGGGTTGATCAAAACCATTAAACCTACAAAACTCTTATGACTATGTCAGAGACCTTCTTCTGCATCAACTTCACCCTTTGGGGGATTGAGGGGGCTTTTATTTGTACTCCCCAAACTCCCCCCTCAACACATCCGCGATTTCTCCCAACGTGCAATAATGCTCCACACATTCCAGCACAACAGGCATGAGGTTTTCGTTGCTTTTGCAAGTTGTTTTTAATTTAGACAAGCAATCAGCAACAGCGGAATCATTTCTTTTTGTTTTTAATGCTGCCAATTTATCAGACTGCATTTTTTGAATACTGTCGTCGATTTTAAAACCTGGTATTTTTTCTTCGCTGTTAGTCTGGAATTTATTTACACCAACTATGATTTTAGAATCATTTTCAATATTTTTCTGGTATTCGTATGCGCTACGAGCAATTTCATCTTGAACGAATCCTGCTTCAATTGCTGCAACACTGCCACCCATGGCATCAATATTTTCAATCAATTTCCAGGCCTCCTTTTCAACTTCGTCAGTTAATGACTCAACAAAATAACTGCCGGCTAATGGATCTACTGTATCTGCAGCACCACTTTCGAAGGCAACGATTTGTTGTGTACGTAAAGCAATTTTAGCAGCTTCTTCGGTAGGTAAACTTAAAGCCTCATCGTAGCCGTTAGTATGTAATGATTGAGTGCCTCCTAAAACAGCGGCTAAAGTTTGAATAGTAACTCTACTGATATTGTTCATGGGTTGTTGTGCGGTTAATGTGCTCCCACCTGTTTGAGTGTGAAATCTAAGCATCATGGCCTTTTCATCTGTAGCGCCCAAATCTTTCATGATTTTGGCCCACATTCTTCTAGCAGCTCTGAATTTGGCCACTTCTTCAAATAAATTATTATGCGCATTAAAAAAGAACGAAAGTCTTTTTCCAAATACATTTATGTCCAGTCCTTTTTCTATTGCCGCTTTGACGTACGATTTGCCATTGCTTAAAGTAAATGCAATTTCCTGAACGGCAGTACTTCCTGCTTCTCTGATATGATATCCTGAAATAGAAATAGTGTTCCATTTGGGTAATTCCTTACTACACCATTCAAAGATATCTGTGATTACACGCATAGAAGGCTGTGGAGGATAAATATAAGTGCCCCTGGCTGCATATTCTTTTAAGATGTCGTTTTGAATTGTACCGGTGAGGTTTTTCAAATCAGCACCTTGCTTTTTTGCTAGTGCCACATAAAAAGCCAATAGAATAAAACCAGTAGCATTAATGGTCATTGATGTAGAAACGCTTTCTAATTTTATTCCTTCAAACAATTTTTCGATATCTTCTAAGCTATCGATTGCCACACCCACTTTACCAACTTCGCCATCGGCCAATGCATGATCGCTGTCGTATCCAATTTGAGTGGGCAAATCAAAGGCTACACTCAATCCACTTACGCCCTGGTTCAATAAATAATGATATCTTTTGTTGCTTTCTTCTGCAGTGGAGAATCCTGCGTATTGACGCATCGTCCATAACTTGCCGCGGTACATAGAAGATTGTACTCCTCTCGTAAACGGATATTCGCCGGCAGTTGAGTTGTCCTGGTTTTTGATATCAGTAGCTGTATATGATTCTTTGATTTCAATTCCGGAATCTGTAGTGATTTTTTTGCCAGACATAAATTAGTTTTTAATTCAGTAATTTTTTGGCTTCAAATTGTAAGGCATCAAGCAGCATGTAACTCATCTCTGCGTTAGGTGTCATGCTATATTCTAACAACATTCTGCTTAATTCGGCTCCGTTTGCATGAGGAGCAAGATTTGCTGTAATGTGATTGATAATATAAATATTCTGATCTTTCATTCGAGTTACAGCATTCCAAATTTCAGGACTTACATAAATCTGCTGACTGGAGTTGTAATCGAATTCAGTTTTTAAAGTTTCAATGAGAATTTGGTGTAACTCAGCTGCCGATAATTTGGAATAATCAATTCTGCCAACCAGGTTTTTTAAAGCCGATCTTTCGGCGTACAAGGTCAGTCTTTCCAATGCTTGTAATTTTAATCGATTGCCTTCTACGTTAATAGGAACAGGTATTTGAGTAATAGTTTTCTTTAAATTGGAAATATCATTTTGTAATACCAAAATCAATCCAATTGTCAATAACATAAAAGTGACTTCAAACCACTGAAAAGTATCCATGTACTAAATTTATTGCCAAAGGTAAACAAGATGAAGTACATTTTTCTGTTTTCGTAAACTCATATATCCCGCTATCGCGAAATTCATTGTAAATTTGAAAAAATAAATTTTATGGTAGCTATAAATACCAATCCGGTTTCATTTACAGATACAGCAAAGGCTGAAATATTGCGTTTGATTGAAGATGTAAAAGATGCAACAAAAAATAAATTAAGAGTAGGAGTGAAAGGCGGCGGTTGCAGCGGCATGACTTATGTACTTGAATTTGATGAACAGCATCCTAACGACCAGGTTTTTGACGATGGTACATTTTCTTTCATTATGGATAAATCTCATGGTTTATATTTACAAGGCATGGAAGTGAACTGGGAGGGTGGTTTGAATTCAAGAGGGTTTACTTTCAAGAATCCGAACGCCAGCAGTACTTGCGGGTGTGGAACGAGTTTTGCAGTTTGAGAATACTGTTTAAAAGTTTCAAAAGGTTACGATTGCAGAAAAAACCTTTTCAACCTTTATACGTCTTAATACTTTTAAAAGTAATAAAATAGACAAAAAAAATCCCGTCAATGCATTGACGGGATTTTTTTTGTCTATTTTAATTATAGCTCAGGAGCTTTATTCTTTTTCTTTACTTCTTTCGCAGCACCCAAAGGCTTGTCTTTTGCAAAATCTATCAGTACAGGCGCTCCTACGAAGATAGAAGAGTAAGTACCGGTGATTACACCAATCAACATCGCAAAGGCGAAACCTCGTGTTACTTCACCACCAAAGATGAACAAAATTAAGATCGTTAAGAATACTGTCAATGAAGTCATTACTGTACGACTTAAAGTGTCATTGATGGCTTTGTTGATGATGGTAGTTTTGCTTTCTCCTTTCATATCTCTGCTGTATTCACGGATTCTGTCGAATACAATTACGGTATCATTCATCGAGAAACCAATTACTGTTAAGATTGCAGCGATGAAGTGCTGATCGATTTCCAACGGGAAAGGAACAATGTCTTTGAAGAAGGCGAATACTGCCAATGTTACCAATACGTCATGTAGCAAAGTAAGGATTGTACCAGCTGAATATCTCCAATCGCGGAAACGAGCGAAAATATAAAGGAAGATTATCAACATAGCAAAGATGGTCGCTTTAATGGCACCTCTTTTCAGATCATCAGAAATGCTGGGTTGTACAGTTGTAGAACTTTGTACGTAATCTGCAGTGAATTTCTGATAAGTAATATCAGCAGGTAATACAGATTTTAAACCCACCATTAATTTTGATTGTACTGTACTATCTGCGTTGTCAATTCCTTTTAAATATGCGGTAGTGATGTTGATGTGTTTTCCATCTTCGCCTACTGTTTTTAAAGTAATATTGTCGCCATCTAAAGCCGACTTAAGATCGTCTCTGAATTTATCTGCATTAACTTTTTGATCAAATACAATAGTATAACTTCTTCCTCCTTTAAATTCAACACCCTGATGGAATCCTACAAAGAAAGAAGCGACGCCTGCAGCCAATACAAAAGCAGAGATTACGTAAGCGACTTTTCTGTATTCAATAAATTTATAATTGGCATGTGCAAATACTTTTTTAGAAAGTCCGGTAAAGTAATTGAAATGACGTTGTTTGTTTGTCCAGAATTCGGTAATAAGTCTCGAAAATAATATTCCGCAGAACAAAGAAAGCAGAATACCCATAATCTGTGTTGTTGCGAAACCAAGAACCGGTCCTAACCCAAAATAAGCAAGGATGATGGCAGTTAGCAATGAAGTTACGTGAGC
>CANFGZ010000162.1 GCA_947446585.1 Chitinophagaceae bacterium
GATAAAAAAAACAAAAAAATACAAACAGCTAATATTGGTATAATAGAGGCAAACATAAATTTATAAGAATTAATAGTAACTTAAAAAGAAAAGAACTATTTATAATAGTTGCTTTGAAATTGCCTTTTTAAACTTTGACTCAATTTCATACCATGCCCCAGTCATCCTACATATATTTTCTAATACTGAAGCAGTTTCTACTACTTCAAATCTTGGGATTTTATAAATACCTTTTATGCTTTCCTTTGTTATATAATCTGAAATGGTGGAAAATGCCATTTTATAACCAGCTGCTTTTACTAAAGCCAATTCCCGGTCTCCATAATTACCAAAAGGATACGCAAAAGTATCCACTTTACTTCCTAACCAATTTTCTAAAATATCCCTGGAACCTTTGATTTCATGCTGAGCTTCTTCATCTGTACATTTCACTAGAAATGGATGAGTTATAGTATGAGCGCCTAAACTGATATTGGCAGATTGTATTTTTTTTAATTCATCGATAGTAAGTGCCTCTCTTGGAATGCTAATCATTGATTTCAATTCATCAATAATTTTTACCCTATCCGAATTGTTTATTTTTTTTAGCGAATCTACTGAATGACTTTTAACTGTTTGTATGCTTTTATGATTGAGATAAGAAACCCAATATCCATCGCCATTTTTAATGGGATCTGTATTAATAAAAATTGTTACGGGAATATTGTATTTATTGGCTACTGCAACAAGATTGTCTTTATTTTCTTTCCATCCATCATCAACAGTCAACAAAACTGCATTAACTGGGAAAGGTTTGTCTTTAGCATATATTTCATACAATTGATCAACTGAAATGAAATTATAATGATTTTCAATAAACCACTTAATCAAAGATTCAAATAAATCCTTTTTAGGATTATGAAAAAAAACAGAAAGTATTACCTTGCCTTCAGAAGACGCTTTTTTTACGTTTCTTATTTTACCGGTAACAAATAAATAATACGGAAAGAAAAATTCGAATATTTTTCTTAGTAATGGTTTCACTCTTGTAAGCATTTATTTAAAAACGTAAGATAATAAAGAAATGCAAGAAATTAAAATAGATTCAATCTTATACTTCCATCATTCTCACGCCATAAGACACTTCCTCCAACTGAAATTCTTCATCACGTGCTTTAGCACATAACATATATCCCATTGTAGGCAAAGTTATTTTCACGATTGTAGAGTTTATCGTGATTACATTATCAAACTCATCAAAATTTGGCGTCTTGTTTACAATCCGAACCATATTATTCATACTTACTTCGGTCTTTTCCAAGTAAATGTTCGAATATGTTTCAACAAACTCCTGAATATTTTCAATCTCAACACCCTTAATAATCACAGGTCTGCCCAGCCAATAAACAAAGTTTATGACTCCAGATTGTTGTTTAATGAACGCAATGTCCTGCTCAGTAATATGTACAAATACATAATTCTGAAATAAGGGCTCGCTAGATTCCTTTCTTTTCTCATTGGTCGTTAACCTGGTTGCACGGTTAAGTGGACAATAATTTTCTATTTTTTTCTTAGTTAACAAAGCCGAAACCTTCTTTTCGTTGTTTGGCTTAGTGTAAACTGCATACCATTTTTTTTGCATGGCGGTGTATTTATGGTTAATAAATATGCAGTTTCTCACCGGATTAGCTGAATCGTTGAAGGTCTTTAGTTAGGATGGAAAGAATGGAGTTACTCTTGTATGAGTATATAAAGATAGTGTTAATATTCAGAAATAATAATTTTTGTACTGATTTTTTAAAAAATAATTACCCTTTTTTCTTATCAGTTTTGGGATCAACCCCATATTTACTGCCATATACATAATCATATCCGTATCCATAATTGTTATTAAAAAAGCCTCTCTTTTTTACTCCATTAAATACGATAGCAGGATTTTTAAGAGGATTTATTTCCATATTCTCATCAATTCTCTTAACAAGCATTTTAGGCGTGTATTTATGACGAACCAGATAAAGTGTGGCATCACACAATTCGGTTAAAATAAATGCATCCGTAATTAAAACGGAAGGAGCCGTGTCTAACACAATAAAGTCAAATCGGCTTTCCAAATAAGTAATGAATTCGTTTATTCTGCCATTTAAAAGCAGTTCAGAAGGACTTTCGTGTAATGTTCCCGAAGAAACAAAATACAGATTATCATATCCATTTGCTTTTTTAATAATGTCCTCGGGTTTCTTTTTACCAGTGAGATAATCGCTCATTCCGGGATCGGCAGTAGACTTTCCAAACAACTTACCCAAACCAGGATTATGTAAATCGATATCGACCAATACTACTTTCTTTCCGCCAAGTGAGTTGCTTATAGCTAAATTGGCCGAAATAAAGCTTTTCCCTTCACCAGGAATACTTGAAGTAACCAATATCTTTTTCTGAACATTGTTGATTCCTAAAAAATGTAATGAAACCCTTATTTTTCTGAACTCTTCAGCGATCAAACTTCTTTTCCCAGACTCAATTAGTATATTATCTTTTGCATCTTTGGAATCATTGAAAGCCACTTCACCAATAACAGGAACTGCGGTCATCGATTCGAGATCTTTACGATATAAGACTTTACTAGTTAAGCCCTCCATTAATGTAATCAACAATAAACTCAGAATGAATGAACCCATTAATGCACCTAAATAAATAAACAATTTATTGGGGCTCACTGGATACTTAGAAGATTGTGCACTATTGATAACCCTGCTGTCAGAAAGGGTAGAAGCATAAGAAAGTTCTCCTTCTTCCTTTTTTTGCAATAAAAATGAATAAATGCCATTCTTTACATTTTGATCTCTACTAATCTCCAATATTTCTCTTTCCTTTTGAGGAATAGTACTTAACATTGAATTGTACTTACTGTTAGTTGCAGAAATATTTTGCTTGCTTGCTAATAAATTTTTTCTTTGATTTTGTAAATTCTCATTTATACTTGGCTTTATCTTATTTATCTGATCTCTAATTGAAACCAGCATCGGGTTATTCTCTGCTACTGTTTTTCTTAATTTCTCATATTCAAGCTCTTTGCTGTTTAATTGAGTTAACAACTGTGCTAAATTAGGGTCGGTAATTCCTGCAGTTGATGATGACATTCCAGTACTTAAACTTCCACTGGCTAGAGCTCCATCTACCTGATCCAAAACCGCCAATTGCATATTAAGTTTTCCCAATTCCTGATCATTGCTGCTTACATTTTGCAAATACAACTGACCCTGTGAACTAATATTTGAAGCGCCGGTGCCTGTTTTGAATCTCTGAACTGTTTTTTCTATTGAATCGAGATCTTTAGATACCACATTCAACCTTTCTTCAACAAATTGTAAAGTATTTTTTGCTAACGAATTTTTCTCATCAATGGAGGCCCGGTCATACATACTCACCAGTTGATTTAAAATATCCTCTGCTCGTTCTGGCACCTCATCTCTAAACGATAATGATACAATTGACGACAACTTATTAGGTGAAACTACTTGTAAATCTCTTAAAAGATTGCTAGTAACTTCCTTAGGTGCAGTTAAATTAAAAAAGAAGGCCCTTTCAGAAACAGGAATGCGATCTTCATACTTTTTATTAGGAATA
The DNA here is from genome assembly GCA_947446585.1 of Chitinophagaceae bacterium. Taxonomy (GTDB): domain Bacteria; phylum Bacteroidota; class Bacteroidia; order Chitinophagales; family Chitinophagaceae; genus Ferruginibacter. The sequence continues at coordinate 3,604 of CANFGZ010000162.1, forward strand.
AATTGAATCCTGCCATATGGAGTATTTAGCCACTCATTAACCAAGCCTGCATATTTACCATTTAAATAAATTTTTCCGCTGGGATCATCATATTTTAATTGAACATTGCTGACTGATTTTAATTGTTCAGGATTAGATGATATGATAGTAAGTGGACACAATATATATGCAGAAACATTTCTGATTTTGCCCTTTTGAAAAACCTGAGCATATAAATGCAAACTTTTAACCACATTTTGCATTATCGATTTCGATTGCAGTACTTCAACTTCATTTTCTATGATTTTTTTTGTGTTAATCATATTGAAGGCATCCATCGACTTGGTATCATCGGCTCCTTTTTTCTGGTCTTTAATGATCATTGTAGCTACTGCCTCATACTTCGGAGTTGTGTATCTTAAATAAGCAAACGCTCCGGCAAGGAAAAAAGCAATGAAGATTAAAAAAATTGGCCAATACACAATGTATTTATTTAATAATTGTGTAAACAAATTATCCTCTTGTTTTACGGGTACTTTATTTTTCTTCAACTGACTCATTATTAAATAATAGCTATTTTCTTAATAAAATGGTGGTGATTACAAGTGCAATTATCGACAAACCACTTAAAATTGATGGCAACAATTGCTGGTTGCGGTTAGCATTAATAACTTTCCACTTATTGGCTTCTACATAAACAATATCATTGGGTTGCAAATAATAATAATTTGAGCTTAAAAAACTCTTATCGTTAAGATCAATTCTTTTGACTTTTCTTTTCCCTTCAACTTCTCTAACCAGCATTACATTATCTTTTTTTCCGTAAACAGTTATATCTCCGGCAATGCCTAAAGCCTTAAGTAAAGAGATCTTTTCGTTGGGAACATTGATAACGATTGGCTTTCCGACCTCGCCAATGATCGTTACTTCATAGTTTAAATGACGGATAGTAATGATCGGGTCAATTAATAATTTCTTATCTAAAATAAGATTTGTAATATCTGCTTTTAATTGCTTTTTGGTAATTCCACTGGCTTTAATAGTACCTAAAATAGGAAGCTGAATATTCCCATCCGTATTTACCAGATATCCTCCTGCAGAAGAAGATCCTGAAGTAGTTGAAGAGCTTGTTGCCAAAAGATTAGGGGCATTAAAAACTGCAGAAGCTTCAGGATTCAAACTGCTGATATAAATACTAAGAATATCATTCTTTTGAATAATGGGCTCTACATCATCCGTTTTTAATATTAATGTAGTGTCTCCGGAACCCGAAAAGTACGTTGTAGACTGCTGCGAAACAGTACATGAACTTATTTGAATAATTAATAAAATTGCAAGGAAATAGAATTTACACTTAGGTAAGCTCATTGTTTAAGTTTTTTCTTGTTTAAGTAGTAGGTTTCAGTTATTAAATCCACATTTTTGAAAAACAAAATGTTTAATAGAGATTATCTCAGTAGGTTATTCCTTAGGCTTGAATTTAAAAGAAGAAAATCTAATTATGTCACTTACAAATACAAAAATTTATGCCCTTTTAAATAGGACGTATATCAAAAGTAATGTTCATCAACTGTAAATGCAAATTAATTCCATAGAATTTTCTAATAATTAATCCTTACTGAATACATTTTCTTTAAGAATACAAACAACATTTTTATTGGTTTTTTGAATTATTTACTTTCTAAAGTAGCCTTGATTTCCAATGTTCATACCGAATAAATTTATATTATACACAGTTTAAAAGC
>CANFGZ010000163.1 GCA_947446585.1 Chitinophagaceae bacterium
AATTGAGTGAGGATGAAAAAAAAATATCTATTTTTAATTATGACAATTTCAACAATAATTTCAGCACTTGAAAAAACAGCTCCTTTGCAATTGCAGGAAGACTATGACAATGCCGGATTAATTACGGGAGCTCATCATCAGGAATGTTCGGGCGTATTGATTTGCTTGGATGTTACAGAAGAAATAATAGATGAAGCAATTGAGCAAAACTGCAATCTGATTGTGGCTCATCATCCCATTGTATTCAGAGGGTTGAAAAAATTCACCGGTAATAGTTATGTAGAACGTGTCCTCGTTAAGGCCATTAAAAACGAAGTATCTATTTATGCTTGCCATACAAATCTGGATAATGTAATCGATGGGGTTAATGGAAAAATTGCCGACAAACTAGGATTGACCCACCGCAGCATATTGGTACCTAAGAAAGATCATTTAGAAAAGCTGATTGTTTATGCTCCAGGAACTCATGCTGATGCCATTGAAAAGGCTTTATTTAATGCCGGGGCAGGCAATATTGGCAATTACAGCGAATGTAGTTTTGTATCTGAAGGGATAGGAAGTTTTAAGCCGGGGGCAGATGCAAATCCATATTCTGGGAAAAAAGGGCTGCGCTCAGTTGAAATAGAGAAAAAAATAGAAGTAACCTTCCCTTCTTGGCTTCAAAATCAGGTTCTTTTAGCGATGAAAATGGCCCATCCATATGAGGAAGTCGCTTACGAAATAAGCTCAATTTCAAATCTTTATCAGGAAATTGGATCAGGTTTGACAGGAGAATTGCCAGTGGCAATGGAGGAAATGGAATTTTTGAATAAAATAAAAGAGATTTTTAATGTAAAGGTTATAAAACATACAGCCTTGCTCGGAAAAAAGATAAAAAAAGTGGCTGTTTGTGGGGGTTCGGGCAGTTTCTTAACTTCAAAGGCGATTAATGCGAGGGCCGATATTTACATTACTTCGGATATCAAATATCATGAGTTTTTTGACGCCGAAGGAAGTATCGTTTTAGCGGATATCGGACATTTTGAAAGCGAACAATTTACAATTGACTTAATTGCTGATGTTTTAAGGCAAAATTTCCCTAACTTTGCCCTCCTTAAAACGAAGGTTAATACCAACCCTGTGCGTTATTCTGTGAGTTAAAGAATGGTATGAATTTTTAGTTTTTTGGTTTTGCATAAAGTTCGAAAAAACAATTCAAAAATATGGCCGCAGTAAAAGAGTTCTCAGTTGAGGAAAAATTGTCTTCACTTGTACGTTTACAAAAAATTGACAGTAAGCTCGATGAAATTCAAATCTTAAAAGGAGAATTACCTATCGAGGTTAAAGATCTTGAAGATGAAATCGAAGGTCTTCATGCTCGTCAAACACGCATTGAAGAAGAAATCAATGGTATTCAGGAATTCATTGAACAAAAGAAAAAAGGAATAGTTGAAGCACAGGCTTTGATTAATAAATACGAAAAACAAAGTGAGAACGTAAAAAACAATCGCGAGTTTGAAGCTATCAATAAAGAAATTGAAATGCAACAACTCGAAGAAAAACTTTGTGAGAAGCACATTAAAGATGCTACAGAAGAAACTGCAGATAAAGCCCGTCAGCTTGAGTTAGCCAAAAAAGCAGTGGCAACCAAAGAAACCAATCTGAGTGGAAAAAAATCGGAGCTGGAAAAAATTATCAAAGAAACCGAAAAAGAAGAAACTCATTATAACAAAGCTGCTGCAGAAGCCAGATCACATGCTGATGAGCGCTTATTAACCAGTTACGATCGCATTCGTAACAATTATCACAACGGACTTGCTGTTGTGGCTGTAGAAAGAGATAGCTGTGGCGGTTGCTTTCATGCTATCCCTCCTCAAAAGCAGAGTGAAATTAAATTGCGTAAAAAAATTATGGTTTGCGAAAACTGCGGCCGAATTTTGGCAGATGCCGATTTAGCTGATTCTGTAGAAGTAAAATAGTTAAACTGTTTTTAAAATTATATAAAGTTCATTCTAAAAAGGAATGAACTTTTTTATTTACATGTATTGATAGGCTGAAAAATTCAAAGTATTTATACTCCTTTTATATTGAGAAAATCACTTTTTTTATTATGGAATTTTCTGGGCCATTACAAAATAGTTTTCAGTAATTTGCTGCTTCAAAATGATTACCAGACTTCACATACAGAACTACGCAATTATAGATGATCTCGAAATAAAATTCGAATCCGGATTGAATATTATTACTGGAGAAACAGGTGCCGGAAAAAGTATTCTGATGGGAGCACTCAATCTTATTTTGGGTCAGCGTGCAGACAGTACCGTATTACAGGATGCCAATAAAAAATGTGTCATTGAAGGTATTTTTAATGTAAAGCATGATGAGGGGATCAAAATTTTTTTTTCTGCTAATGATCTTGATTATGAAAATGATATCGTGATTCGCAGAGAAATTACTGCTAACGGAAAATCAAGAAGCTTTATCAATGATACTCCGGTGAATCTGTCTCAGGTTAAACATCTTGGTATTCATCTGGTGGATTTACACCAGCAGTTTGATACATTGGAAATTAATTCCGAAAATTTTCAAAGAGAAGTATTGGATGCATTAGCAGAAAATAAATCTCATCTGGCAATACTCAAACACCAATTTGAAAATTACACAATTGTAAAGCGTCAATTGCTTGAACTCAAAGCAACTCAGGAATTAGCTAATAAAGAATTGGATTACAATAAATTTCTTTTCTCCGAATTGGAAGAATTGGCGCTGAAAGAAAATGAACTGGAATTGATAGACGGAGAGTTGAAATTATTAAACAACGCTGAAAGCATCAAAATGCAGTTGTCGGCTGTTTATGGCCTATTAACTCAAACCGAACAGCCAATTGTAAATCAACTTAAATCACTCAACAATAAATTAAAAACGCTGAATGATTTCCATCCTGAAATTTCTATTTTATCACAAAGATTAAATAGTGCATTAATAGAAATACAAGATATTGCTGATGAGCTGGAGCGCATTGAAGGCAATGTGAAATATGATGGAGAAAGAATTGCTGTAATCAACGACAGAATTTCTGCCGGCTATAAATTATTGAAAAAGCATGGATTGACTACAACCGAACAATTGCTTCAGTTGATGCAAGATTTACAAAATAAACTGGATGGGTACGCTGATATATCTTCATCAATAGTAAAGTTGGAAATTAAGGAAAAAGAAATTTATGATGATTGTATAAAAACAGCATCATTGATTTCTAAAAATAGATCGAAGCAAATTGATGCGGTTACAAAAAATGTAAATCAATTGCTATCACAAGTGGGAATGCCTAATGCGAGAATTAAAGTACAATTATCATCATCCACATTAACCGTTTACGGAACCGACAACATCGATTTTCTATTTGACGCCAATAAGAGTAATAAATTTGAGCCATTAGGTAAAGTAGCCAGTGGCGGTGAATTAAGTCGACTGATGCTTAGTATAAAATCATTGGTGGCAAAAAAGTTGTCATTGCCAACTTTAATTTTTGATGAAATAGATACCGGAATCAGTGGTGAAGCAGCCAAACAAGTAGGTATCATCATGAAAGAATTGTCACAAGCCCATCAGTTGATTGCCATTACGCATCAGGCTCAAATAGCTGCAAGAGCCACCACTCATTACTTCGTTTATAAAGAAATTGTGGGTGATAAAATTGCAACAAACGTAAGAGTGCTAAATCAAGACGAAAGAATTACCACCATCGCCAAAATGTTAAGCGGCGAAAAACCCACTGCAGCTGCATTAGAGAATGCAAGGGAGATGATGTTGAATTAATCCAGTATCCAGCTTATCTAGCTTATCCAGCCTATCCAACCTTATCCAGCCTATCCAACCTTATCCATCTCTATCCATTTAAAATATGCTACGCAATGTCCCTTACAGGAGAGATTGCTGAGAGGCCTATCCAGCATTTAGTATCTAGCTTATCCAGCGCAATCCAGCACAATCCAGCACAACCCAGCACTATCCAGCTTTATCCATTTCTATCCATCTTCATCCAGAATTATTTTCTATATCCCCAATAACATTTAATTTTACAACTCATTTATTACCAAAGAAAAATAACATTATGGCCAACAATTTATTGAAAGGAAAGAAAGGGATCATTTTTGGAGCGCTTGATGAGAAGTCTATCGCGTGGATTACAGCAATCAAATGTCACGAAGAAGGTGCTCAAATTGTATTGACCAATGCGCCTGTGGCTATGCGTATGGGTGAAATCAATAAGCTGGCCGAAAAAATTAATGCACCAGTAATTGGTTGTGATGTAAGTAATGGCGAAGATGTTGAGAATTTAATTACCAAATCCATGGAGCATTTTGGTGGCGGTTTTGATTTTATACTTCATTCCATTGGAATGAGTTTAAATGTGCGTAAAGGAAAACATTATACTGAAATTGATTATGCACATAATTTAAAAACATTCGAAATTTCTTCGATGAGCTTACATCGGGTATTGGCTTGTTGCATGAAGAAAGATGCTATTAATGATTGGGGTAGTGTGATTGCATTGACTTATATCGCTGCTCAACGTGTTTTTCCTGACTATAATGAAATGGCTGATGCTAAATCTTTATTGGAAAGTGTCGCCCGCAGTTTTGGTTATCACTATGGGGTTAAAAAGCATGTTCGTGTAAATACCATTTCTCAATCACCTACAAAAACAACGGCTGGTAGTGGCGTGAAAGGCTTTGATGGTTTTATTAACTATGCCGAAAAAATGAGTCCATTGGGAAATGCCACTGCAGAAGATTGCGCTAATTATTGTGTGGTAATGTTTAGTGATTTTACCAGAATGGTTACCATGCAAAATCTTTTCCATGATGGCGGATTTTCATTTACAGGAGTTACCGGTGCTGTAATTGAACAAATGGAAAAATAATGAATGTTGAATTTAAATCAGGTCGCTTTTAATGGGCCTTTTTTTCAAGCAAAAAACTAAATTGAAAAAAATTAATATTCATCTTCGTTAAAAAAGAAATCTTCCTGACTGGGATAATCGGGCCAGATGTCTTCGAGGCCTTCATAAATTTCACCTTCATCTTCCAGTTCCTGTAAATTTTCAATGACTTCGATAGGAGCACCGCTACGTATGCTGTAATCAATCAATTCGTCCTTGGTTGCGGGCCAGGGAGCGTCTTCTAAATGTGAGGCTAATTCTAGTGTCCAGAACATCTTCTTAAAGGGTTTATATTGTGCAAATGTATATTTTACTACGAAATAACCAAAAGT
>CANFGZ010000164.1 GCA_947446585.1 Chitinophagaceae bacterium
AAAAATACAACTAGATACTATTCAACGGAAAAAGAATGTATTATAAGTTAAGACCCTTACCTAATCTTACCTAAAGCTTTCTAAGTAACTACTTTACTATTCATTGCAATCAACCATGTCTGCTTCCTCTGTTGCATCAAATCCCAACGTGGCAGCGGCGATAGTCGTTAAAGGATACGACCAAGTCACAAAGAATCTAATTAATTTCTTTGCTGGGCAGACCAACGCGAGTATAATTAATTCACTTAAAGCAGTCATTCCAAAAGCAGGAGAAAGAGATAAAATTATCGCACCTTTGTTTGATACGAACGATGTCGGAGACTATCTCAAGAAACTGAAAACCTTCGGCAAAGCAAAGCCAGGCTTCGATATTGCAATTAAATATTTAAAGCCTTCAGTCACTGACCCCAACTACGTACGGATTAGAAATTCGATTCCCGCAGCTATGAAAGAAACTGCAGACGAACTCGTTCGTGATTTTACTCGTGCTTGGGATGCATCCGATGGTGTGATTATTTCAAAGCTCCTTGAAAGCTGCAAAGGCGTTGATGCTGCAGAACAAATTGTGCTTCAGATGTCGAATGAAGAGAAGTCAGCGGCAGAGATCCTAGACAAGCTCCTCGGCGACTATGATAAATCCTCTGCTCAGAGAGCTATTACAATCCGCAAAGAATTGGACGATGCTAAGTTCGAAGAGAAACACACGGTTAAGGAATTCATCGGTATTTGCGAACAGAAGCGCGCTGAGCTGGAAAGAGCTGGAGGAGCCTACTCGGACAATGAAATGATCGATTTAGTTCTAACTAAAGGCCAAGCAAACGAGAAATATAAGTTATTCTTTCTAACCTATGATGCAAATTCGTCTGTGAACGCAACAGTCATACATTGGCCGACTTTTAGAGCTTGGGCAATTAAACTAGACAACAGGGTTAAAGCAACTAATATTGAATCTCCTGTTGCCGCCGCAGCTACGGCAGAACAAGAGCCTGTGGGCCAGAAGAGATCCTGGATTGATAGAAATGAATCAGGACCCCGTGGAAGAGGCCGAGGACATTTTCGCGGAGGAAGAGGTCGATCTTACGATAATAACGAGAGCTTCAGAGGTCGTTGTTATGGTTGTGGTTCGGTCGATCATATTGTGGCTTTTTGTCCAGATGCGGCTTCTGCTGCTGGTGTGAATAACAGACGCTCGGGTGCGATAGCGAGAGACAACAGTCAATATCAACAAAATAATGCCAATAACATGAGTAGTATTTATGGGCAAGGCAGACAGAACGAAGGATACTACACACACCATTCAAGTGGTCGCTGGCAGCGAGGACGAGGACGAGGACGTCAAGTTACTTACAGCGATCGACAGCCAGGAATCATATATCAGGATAACCAACAACAACAGTCCAGATTATATCACTCAGGACGCTATACTGAAGACGATGCAAATCACGCAGCGGCAGAAAGCTACTTTGCGAGATACTCTGACTCGGCAAATATGATGACCGCAGAAGCTTTTTCTATGACCGAGGATAAAGATGCACTTATAGATAGTGGTGCAACAGACATCTACGTTAAGCCTAAGACTCGAGTGAAAAGTTTTCGACCAGACCGACGAACACTTGGTACCGCGACGTCAGGAAGCTCTCTTCAAATTATGGGAGAAGGATTACTTGGAAAGGTACCGGTCAGTGTAGTTGATCAGAGACTTAAGAAACAACTGATAGCTGTGGCTAAGTTGGTTGATTTGGATTATACAGTCACTTTCGACAGACGCGGTTGTGTATTATCGAAACCTGGATTCTCAAAAATCATCCCTAGAGTCGGAAATCTCTACCCAACCAATTTTTCGGATATTCCTGAATTTTCTGAATCATCTGAATCATACTGACTATCAGAAGAGGTTGTTATGGCTGTTGCGAGTGCGGCCCCAAATAACAAAAGGCAATTGTGGCATTCGCGTTTTTGTCATCGAGTAGAAAGAAGTTATATAAATGCAATCGAAAATAGAAGAATAGAAGGGATAAATTTATCAGAAAGGGATATTATGTTATCAAAAGTTGAAAATAAATGTGTATGTGATATATGTGCAAGAGCGAAGTCAACAAAGCAAGCAAGAGTAAAAGTAGCCGATCCAAGAAGTCATGCAGGGGAAGTATCAACAGACCTGTACGGTCCTTTTGCCGAGCCGACGATACAAGGCAGTTATTATTTGCAAGTTTTTGTGAGAATTGACTCTAAGTTTCGAGTTATATATGGGTTAAAACGAAAAAAGGAGGTAGAAGAAAAACTTCAAGATTATTTAAAAACTTGGACTGATACAACTCACTATCATCCTGATGGTGCGGCAGAGCTTATATCATCAGAAATCAGAAAAATATTAATAGAAAGAAATCCTCCGATTGGGTTTACATATTCAGCAGCTTATACTCCAAATCAGAATGCACATGCAGAACGCTCGTGGGGTATTCTATCTCAGATGGCTTTAGCAGTGTTATTAGAATCGAGGCTTCCATTTCCGTTTTGTGAGTATGCTTTTCTATACGCCTGTTGGATCGCTAATCGACTACCTGCCAATACAGATAGAGGTCGAATGTCACCATATGAGTTCCATTTTGATACAATACCAGATATGTCAATGGCAAGAAGATGGGGATGCAAGGCGTGGGTTAACATACCAATAGAAAAGAGAAGAAAGAATATGCAAGAAGTAGCGCTCCAAGGATTTTTCGTTTCAATGTCTGAAGAACAGCCAAAATGCTGGGGGATCTGGATTCCGAAGTTAAACAAAGTCGAATTCTCTAGTGACGTTGTCTTCGATGAAACTTTACCCGCAGAAATTCAACCAAAGACGAAGAAACAAGAGATTGAATTTTACATGAGAAGCGAAGAAAAAGAAGTAAAAGATATTGGAGATTTCAATCACCTTACTAACTTACGATATTATGATGAAGACGACAGAAAAGTTTATGAAACTACAAGAGTAGCAACTCGTGGAAACTTTATCGTCGCATATAGAAAAGAAGTGAGAGACAACAAACCCTTTGGAAATGAAAGTGACAATCACCCAGTGTTTGTAAGGGATGTTGAGAAAATGATTGAAAATACCAGAAGTGAGCAAATAATACAATTTAACGCACAAATAGAAAAAACAAAAGAAAAAGAAAAAAAGAAAGAGAAAGAGAAAGAGAAAGAGATTGACTCTCACCCCAGACGGCATATACGAGGTAGGGAGGCTGCACTACTAGAGCATCATCCTCAGGGAGAGTATATAAAGTCAAAAGAGGATGCTCCTCTAGAGCATTTTCATATAGGGAGAGATATCTGTGGTGACGAAAATGAACCAGCCGACATTCCAAACGCGGTTAGAAATAAGTACGCTGCAAAATGGAAAACTAAAATGAAAGAAGAATTAGACAATATTCATTTCATCAAGAAAGTATGGCATATTGATATTCCACCACCTGGAGTCAAACCGTTGGGAACAAGATTCGTTTTCAAACTGAAAGTACCTGAAGACAAAACAGAACCCAATATAGACGATTTTAGAGCAAGACTCGTAGTTCAAGGTTATGCACAGAAAGAAGGTTTTGATTACCATGAGACGTTTTCACCAGCGGCCAGAGCAAACACGTTTAGACTTTTTCTATATTTTGTTTTGCTTTTTGAGATGACAGACCCGGACCATCTGGATGCTGTGAAGGCTTTTATGAACAGTGATATCGACTGTGATGTATGGGTGAAACCACCATATGACCCAGACAGAATTTTCTTCCAGGGTACTGAGGTTTTCAAATTAGATAAAGCACTATACGGACTTAAGCAAGCTGGTCGTTTATGGTTTACTCTGATCGACAAACTCCTAAAAGGCTTAGGTTTCAAAACCGTAGCGACAGAGCCTTGTTTTTACTTCTCATCAAAGGACGGAATTTTAACAATCGTAGTAGTTTATGTGGATGATGTCATGATCGCGTCTCAATCACCAGAATTACATAAATACTTTAAACGTTTAATTATGCAGTCCTATGAATTCACTGATGATGGTATTGTCAAAGAATATCTTGGAGTAAGAGTCAACATTATCAGAGATGAATACTTCAGATTTATAACTCTAGACCAGACCAGATCGATCGAAAAAACAGCAATAAGATTCAGAATCATGAATGAGAGACCAGCTAGGACACCCATGGTAGACAAGTTAGTATTATCAAAAGATGACGAATTAGACGACAGTGATTTCCCTTATCGATCTTGGATTGGGAGTGCTCTTCATATATCAAGATGGACTAGAGCAGACATAAGTTATGCTGTAGGGGCATTAGCAAGATACAATAATCATGTCACTAAAAAGGCAATTGGAGCAGTCATCAGATTGTGGGTTTATCTCCGTGATACTTCAAAATTTCGACTCGTCATAAGACTCAGTGATGTGAGACTAGATAATTATAGACTTTTTGGATACAGTGACTCTGATTTTGCTGCAGATTTGGATTCACGAAAATCAACTTCTAGTTGGTTATTGTTTATAGGTAATTCACTTATAAATTGGACCTCAGAACTTGAAAGAATAATAGCACAGTCAACCTCTGAGGCAGAACTTCGATGTGCAGGTAAGCTTGTTAATGAAATAACTTACATGCAAAATCTATTTGTAGAATTAGGCATACTTCATGAGAGTCATAAGAGAGTAAGACAATTTTGCGATAACTCTGGCGCGTTGCAAATTATTGAAAATCCAGTATTTCATAAAAGAACGAAGCATATCGAGATACCTACTTTCAATATTCGAGACAAAACTGATGAGAAAAAGATAATCCCAACTTACGTACCTACGGATCAAAATCCTGCTGATATTGGAACAAAAAATATTGATTATCGAACCCTTTCAAAACATCGTCACAATATTGGTATTATTGAATTTGAAGACTGATTCTCGCTGTCATGTAAACAGTACTGATCTGAGGGAGGCCGTTGATTTTTGTTTTAAAAAAGGGAGAGAGAGAGTATTACAGCTCAGTACTGTTTCATTATTTTTGGTTATTTATTATTTCACACATCGTATCGCTTTTGGTATTCGTTATATCAGTTGTTTGCTTATTACACACTACACTTCTATAAAAATACAACTAGATACTATTCAACGGAAAAAGAATGTATTATAAGTTAAGACCCTTACCTAATCTTACCTAAAGCTTTCTAAGTAACTACTTTACTATTCATTGCAATCAACCATGTCTGCTTCCTCTGTTGCATCAAATCCCAACG
>CANFGZ010000165.1 GCA_947446585.1 Chitinophagaceae bacterium
ATCTACGGCAACATCACTTCCGTAAGTTAAAGTGTTACCACCTGAGCCACCATTACTGATCTCATTACCCCAAGCCCAATTGCCTGAGCTGGTTAATTTTATAAGATATGCAGCTCCATCTCCTGCATTTGAAATAGTATTTGTAGCAGCACTGGCATCTACTACTGTGGCAGGAGTTCCACTAACTGAAGAATTAAACCATCCTGTTACATAAACATTTGCCTCAGCATCGGTAGTAAGTCCTGATGCAGCAGCCTCTTTATTATAAATAAAAGTCTTCCACAACACATTTCCTCCGTTTGAAAATTTTATCACCGCAGCAGTTGCATTATTGGAAGCACCGGGAGACAATGTAGAAAGATTAATGCTGTTAGTAATTAATGTAGCATTGCCGGTAATTGGATTGGAATTAAAAACAGTAGTTACTACCGGATTGCCATCAGGCCCTACTGTTACTCCATTGAAACCATCATTACTTCCACCAGTTATAGTGGCGCCCCATAATACATTACCGCTTGGATCTAGTTTTACCAAAAAACCATCCTGAGCATTTGCATCATTTGTATTAACAGTATAAGGAGATAAAAAACTAGAATTATTAGAACCATAAATCGTACAATTCTGGGTATATCTTCCTACCACATAAAGATTTCCCTGCGCATCAGCAGCGATTCCTTTTCCTCCGATATTACCTAGTTGAACATCTCCGGATGAACCTCCACTAATTGCCCAAACTTGCTTACCGCAAGAATCATATTTTACAATGAAGAAATCACGGCCACCGTTTGTGTTGTTAATCGTTTGCTGACCAATAGTTATTGTTCTGGAATTAAAATGGCCGGAAAAATAAAAATTATTTTCTGCATCCTTTGTAACAGAGGAGTACTGATAACTGAGGTTATCTACATGCTTGATTTTGTTTTCAAAACAGCTGTAAAAGCTTGCAGGGACTGCATTTAGCGTAACCGAATTGCCGGCACAAATTGAAGCTGACCCGGGCGTAATACTTCCGAGCGTACAGCTATTTGATAACGACTGTGTAGTGTTATTTCTTCTTTGCTGTGCAATTGAAGAAATACCTGTTAATAACACAAGAACTGTTGCCAAGAAAATCTTGGTTGACTTTGAGGATAGCATTTTTTAAATTTTTAAAGTGTACGACGATTCCATTTTTTATTAAATAACCAAAACAAAAAAGACAAATGCTTATACCACTAGCAGTTGATTTCTGATCTAGTATCGCACAAGAACAGTGTCAACAACAAAGTGATTATTCACTTAATTGTGTTTGGCTTTTCAAAATTTTTGCAACCAATTACATGGAATGTTCAAATAAATGAACAAAATGCAAATGAATGCCCTGTTGGTTTGAGAGGTTGGTGTTTCAATTGGAGTGGAACAACTTTATGTAGTTGTCAGATTTTAAATTAACGAGGTTTAATTCGTTTGCGCGTTAATAAATTGTGGTTAACAGTTAGTCTGGTTCATCAAAATTCAACAATAAATAATCACAATTAGTAATGCATTGCAACATTACATCAATTAGATATTAAAAAATCAATTGATGTTGTTACAAAGTCTTGTTATTAACACAAAAACAAGCTTGTGAATAACTTTCATAATTGGGTAGGGGGATAAAAACTTGATGTTAATAACTATAACATCATTCACCAGAATAATTAGAAATATCCTGATAAAATATAAGCATTAAGTATTATCAATAATGATGCCGAAAATATAATTTATTAAAATAAATTATTTCTATACAAAATAAGTAGGGCATTATATGTTGGGTAAGCAAAATGTAAAGACATTTTATTTTTTTAACCCTTTCCTTAAACTGAAGCTAAGTAACTGCACTTATTTTTTGGGATAGTAAATTAAAGATTAGGAAAAGCTTGTCTAAATGTTACCAAATTGTTAAGCGATATAAATTGAAGAATTTATTAACCGAATAAAACCTATGACAGAAGGGGCTTTCGTTGAAATGAATGATTTTAATTTGACGAAAATTGATTTTGCTAGTAAATAAACAAATCGTTGAAAATTCACAGTAATATGAACAAAAATCAGTTTCTTAGCGTGATTTTAAAACTAACTTTAAAATCAGTATTGAATGTGGATCGATGTTAATTAATAATTATCAAAAATTATTAATTAAAAATCCGAATCCATAAATTTTAATTTCGTAAAAATAAATTACAGTCATGGCTTTTAATACAATACTTAAGATATTTCTTCCCAAAGACAGGATATTTTATCAGTTATTTGAGGACGTTGTTGAAGTGCTGGTGAAGATGGGTGCAAAACTAAAGGATGTAGTCTCTGAATCGGATTTTGAACAAAGGACAAAGTTGATAAAGGAAGTTGAAGATATGGAGCATATTAATGATGATTATACCCATCAAATATTTACAGAATTAGGCAAGAACTTCATTACTCCATTCGACAGAGAAGATATTCATTATCTGGCTACATCATTAGATGATATCGCTGATTACATCTACGCTTCTGCTAAAAAAATTAATTTTTACAACGTCGATCCAAATGATATTGGCATACAAAAAATGGCGGATCTAATTGCAAACGGTTGTATACAGGTACACAAAGCCGTTACCGAATTGAGAAACATGAAGGACATGCGAAAAATTACAGATGCTCTTGTGGCTATCAACAGCATAGAAAACCAGGGAGACGATATTTTTGATATGAGCATTGAAAGACTTTTTGCAACCGAACCTGATGCTAAAGAAGTTATTAAAAAAAGAGAGATTTATCAGGTAATGGAAATCGTTACTGATAAATGTGAAGATGCGGCCAATGTTATTGAATCCATTATCATAAAGTATGCATAATGATTTTATTTCTAAATAATTGAACTTTGCAGGCATTGGCCTGATATTACCAAAATTATTGTATGAATTTTTTGATTGTAATTATAGCACTTGCCCTTATTTTCGATTATATAAATGGGTTTCATGATGCTGCAAATTCCATAGCCACCGTCGTTTCCACCAAAGTGCTTACTCCCGGACAGGCTGTAATCTGGGCTGCCTTATTCAATTTTGTTGCTTATTTTATTTTCAAAGATCATGGTGTTGCCAATACCATTGCTAAAACTGTAAAGCCCGAAATAGTAACTGGTCATGATATGCTATTGGTTATTTTTTCTGGTCTATTATCTGCCATTTTCTGGAATCTATTTACCTGGTGGTTTGGAATCCCTTCATCATCCTCACATGCACTGATTGGGGCTTTTGCAGGAGCCGCTATTTCTTTTGGTGGATTTGCCGCAATAAATTCTGAGCCAATTATCAAAACTATTTCTTTTATTTTACTCGCTCCCGTTATTGGAATGATCATCGCATTTATCATCTCACTTTGGTTTATTCATTCCTTTAAAAAAGGAGCAATGCCTAAAATAATTGCCCTGATTGTTTTAATATTTGTCGCTTTGTTTTTGAAAAATAATTTGATTACTGATCCTGCACAATTAAAAACTAACTTTAAAAGCTATCCGATGAGATTGGTTTTTACAGCAACCAATTTTAAATGGATATTATTATCCGGAATCTTAACAATCATGGCTGTATTTACAATATTTTTAAACAGACTTAATGCTAATAATGCCAATGCCTGGTTTAAAAGACTTCAACTCGTTTCCTCAGCAGCTTTCAGTATTGGTCATGGTGGTAATGATGCACAAAAAGTGATGGGAATTATCATGGCATCACTGATTGCTTACAACCCTTCAGTGTATAGTTTAGATCATATGGTTTGGTGGGTTCCATTAGCTTGCTATGCTGCAATTGCCATAGGAACAATGAGCGGCGGATGGAAAATTGTAAAAACTATGGGAACCAAAATAACCAAAGTAACTCCTTTTGAAGGTGTAGCTGCTGAAACTGCAGGAGCCATTACTTTATTTTTAACTGAGGCGCTCAAAATTCCCGTAAGTACTACGCATACAATTACTGGATCAATCATTGGTGTGGGAGCAACAAAACGACTATCCGCTGTGAGATGGGGAGTTACTGTTAATTTATTATGGGCCTGGATATTAACCATTCCTATCAGTGGAGCTTTGGCTGCAATTATTTATATGATTATCCATTATTTTTACCCTCATTAATTTAATTATTTTTTTAACTTGCCTCGGATTGATTGTTTTTTGTTTCCTTTGCAATGAAGAAAATATTAGTACAATAAATTAATATTGATTTCCTTTTAATCACTTGTTTTTTCAAAGCCTTTTAAAAATGAAAAAAATTTTAGTTACAGGAGGTTGCGGTTATATTGGATCTCACACAATTGTAGATTTGATACAACATGGTTATGAGGTAATTTCTGCTGATAATAACAGCAGAAGTAAGATCAGTATACTTGATGGCGTTGAAAAAATTACAGGAAAAAAAATAAAGAATTATAATGTTGACCTTTGTGTGCTGGATGACACTCATGCCATTTTTCAAGAGAACCCTGATATCATAGGTATCATCCATTTTGCTGCCTATAAAGCAGTTGGAGAGTCTGTAGAAAATCCATTGTTGTATTTCGATAATAATTTAAACTCACTGATTAACATTCTTCGCTGTTGTCAGGAGTTTTCTGTTCCTAATTTTGTTTTTTCATCATCCTGTACTGTTTATGGAAATCCAGATCACAGCCCGGTGACAGAAGAAACAGAAATCAAACAAGCAGAATCTCCTTATGGTTCTACAAAACAAATGGGAGAAAATATTGTACAACAAACCGTAAACAGTAATCATACTCAGGCTATACTTCTGCGTTATTTCAATCCTGTTGGCGCACATCCTTCAGGTGAAATAGGTGAAATACCAATCGGAAGGCCTGCAAACCTGATTCCTGCCATTACTCAAACCGCCATAGGAAAACTTCCCCAGATGCAGGTTTTTGGAAATGATTATCCAACAAGAGACGGAAGCTGTATCCGTGATTTCATACATGTATCTGATATCGCACACGCACATACGCTTGCACTTGATTACCTTATTGCACAAAAAAATAAATCTAATTGCGAGGTTTATAATTTAGGAACTGGAAATGGATATACCGTATTAGAGGTTATTAATACTTTCGAGAAAGTAAGTAAGCAAAAACTGAACTATGTAATATCAGGTAGAAGAGCCGGTGATATTATCGGCATCTTTGCCAATAATGAAAAAGCAAGAAATTTATTGGGGTGGAATCCACAATATTCTCTTGA
>CANFGZ010000166.1 GCA_947446585.1 Chitinophagaceae bacterium
CTGCAATTAATTTACCATTGGCAATATTTACAATGCCGGAAAATATATTTTCATTACTCAAACCTGAAGGATTAAGATTGAACACCCCACCGCCTTCAAAAGTTATAGGCTGATTACCAGACATTACCACATTAATATTTATAGTATCTCCAGGAGCTGCAACCACAGAACCGCTATCTGGAATATTTAATACAAGAATCTGATTGCCTGAACCCACATGATTGTTTATTTCAAGTGTTTTTGTACTGCTACCATTCATATAATTAGCTAACAAAAGTCTGCTATAATTATTCCCCGGAATGCCACCCAAATTATTTACTATCGCCGAATGAAGGCTTAATACACCTGAAGAAAGATCAGAGCTGTTGCCAATTTTTATCACCCTATTAAAATGATTTGTAGTATAGGTATTTTCGAAAATTATAGAACCCAATCTAAAATGACCTCCTACGCTTCTCATATCTATTCCACACCAACCTCCATTTACTGAGTTATCTATACTTGCGAGATTTGTAAAGTAAGCCTTATGATTATTCACATATAAAGAAGCTCCCGGAGGCCTTCCAATCTGCCAATTGTTTCCATTAAGCCATGCATTTCCTCCATTTTGGGACCAAATAAAATCACCGCCACCCGTATAATGCAAAACATTAAAATAAAAAACAGGACTTGTTTCTAATGTAGTCATCCCCGAAACTGCTGTTGCCGAAATGCCTATATATTCAGCTACATCATAAAATAATCCAGATATCGTTATGCTATTTGTTCCGATTAGCATTGTTGCTGCAGATGAAACAGGAACAGTTAAGTTATTATTTCCAGCAATCAAATTTATATTGATACTCGTATTTGATATGACATTAATAGGATTTCTATCGGTAAGATTATCAACAGCAGTTATGGTAATCGAAAATGGAGCTAACTCAAATGGAGAAGATGGAGATATTGATGTTATCAAAAGCTGAGTAGGAACGGCGCCAGTAAAAAAGTTATTGATATTGCCAAAGACAGTACCCCCTGAATTAGTTGCATAAGTATAATAATAATAAACAGTACTTGGATTTAAGCCACTCAATGGTAAAGAAAAAGCATTACTCAGTAGATTAGAAGCAGAAATTCTTGTACCCGTTCCAGGAAGAAAACCAGCAGTAGTACTATATTCGAAACCATAACTTGTAATAGCCGTACATCCAGCAGACAATACATTCCCTTGCAATAAAGCTGAAGAGTAGGTAATCTGGACTGCGTTACCCGAGTTTACTAAAGGTGTACTATTAACTCCACTGGCAATTGCCTGTATATTAATTGAAGGCGCACCTCCCCCAGAAATTGGCAATAACCCATTATAATTATTAACTGTTGTTGGCGTAAATCTTACATAAATAGTAATATTAGGGATATTTCCTGAATTATAATTGGGCACAGCACCACTCCCTGAAACGAGTGTTAGTGAATTAGTAAAAGGCCCATTAGTTTGAGTTGAGAAACTAAAATTACTTAATGGACCAATGGTAACATTTGATCCATCCAATAAGCTGCCTGTTAAAGTAAACGTATGAGTAATACTGGTGGAATTGATACATACATTTCCGAAATCAGTAAGAGATCCTCCTCCTATTGGAGGCACATACAAATTTGGACTATTATAGAGCAGGGTAAAAGAATTTTCAACTCCATATTTTATTCCAATACTATTAAAAGCATAAGTATGAAAATAAAATGTTTGTCCCGGTGCTGTTAAGCCACTAAGGTCAACTGAAAAATTACTAGATAACAAATTTGAAGCAGGTATGATAGTTCCCGTTCCATTAGCAAAGCCTGCAGTAGTACTATATTCTATACCATATCCGGTAATAACCGAACATCCCGAGTTTCTAATTGTTGCAGTAATAGTTGCTCCAGATATAGTTAAATTACTAATAGCTCCGGGAGTTATTATTGGCAATGTACCCAATCCCCGACCTGATGCTGGCACTAAAATTTCAGATGCCCCGCCTCCTGAAATTATTATATTATTATTATAAAATGTAGCAGCAGTAGGAGTAAATTTCACATATATCAATGTTGTTTGAAACCCTGGTAGGATTAAATTCAACGAATCATAAAAATTTAAATTATCTAGCGAAAAAGAGTAACCTGCCAAACGATTTATTTTAACGGTATCAGCAGTAAGATTAATTCCAGCTAAAGAAAAAGTATTCGCATTTGATGAAACACCCGAACATAAACTTCCAAATCCTGCTAAAGCCGTAGCAGATAGCTGAGGTTCAAGGCTTAAATCTCCACCAAAAGAAAATTCATCAATTCCATATATTCCGGAAGAATTTGTTGCGCCCCAGCAATACAATCTAAATTCGATCGGAACCCTTACATTTTGAAATGCAAGAGCAGATAACGAAATAGTAGTTCCCGATGCGTTTAGGGTGCCAATATTTGCTGCATATCCATTAATACTACTCCTCAAAGAAAAAGCTACCGGCCCCGTTGATGAACGTAAACCCGTGTAACTAAAATTTGTGAAATTAATTTGATATCCTGAATCAGGAATCATAATAAAACTGAAATAGTCTGCTGTATCTTTTACTGCTGATGCGAAATTAGCTGCATTATATCTATCTGTTCCTATTGCTGCAGTTATCCCCGATCCCCTTTGAATTCCGGAAACAGAAATATGTGGATCTATAAATTGACCTAATGTAAAAGGATTATAGCTGCTTGGATTGGGATCCGTTATTGTATTTGAAAAAATGACCTGACCCGAAACAGGAGAAGAGAATAGTAAAAATATCGAACACAGACCTGATACCAAAAGTCTGGTACAAGGCAACACTATATTATTAATATGTTGTCTTTTTTTCAAGTCGGTATATGATTATTAAATATCGGTGGTTGTTGACCGATTAGGGGAGACAAATTTAAAATAAATCACCATATATTCCTAAATAAAAGGGAATTAAATAGAAAAAGCAGGAAATTAAATACCGAAATAATTATTTTATAAAAAGCTCTCAATAAGCTAATATGCAGCTACTTGCAATATAATATCGCTCGAGCCTTTAGTTTTTAAAATTAAATTATAAACGCCTCCTGATAAGAAAACACCCAATTTCAAACTAATTTTTTGACTTGACGAGGATAGTTGAAAACTGCCAAAATCAATTATCTGCCCTATTGAATTGCTTATTTCATAGTAATAATCACCTATTGAAGAACCATTAAAACTAAGCTGTATTCTTTGTCCTTTTATTGGATTGGGAGTTACTGTAACAATTGGATTCCCTTTTATCGCAGCCACTTTTACTACATCACTAAAAACAAAATGGCTATCTACATCTATTGCTTTCAATCTATAAAAAATCTCATTAAGAGGAGCTGTTTCGTCAACAAAAGAATAAACCGCATTACCTCCAATATTATTTAATGGTGCCAATGTTTTTATCGTTTCAAAATGGCTTCCATCAAAACTTCTTTCAATTTCATAATGATTAATATTTAATTCATTTTCTACCTTACCATGCACAGAAACGGTATTAGTGTAATTACGAATAGCTTTAAGGCTAATGATTTTTACTGGAACGGTTTGACCGGGCTTAAATACAATCATAAACCTATTAACTGCAGATGCAGGAATATTTGATATCACAGAAAAATCATAATAAGTTGTATCCATTAATGAAATGGGAGTAGTTGTTTGCAGATAATTATCTATAAGAAATGGCATCAATGCATTTGCAAGTGGATGCTCAGAAACAAATTCAAGTTTATAATTGATCGCTTTTAGATTTGATGTAGCAAAGAATATGGTATCCGCTGCAACTGCTGGCAATCGAGCTTCAATGGCATAAATCTTATTATTACTATTTAACCCAAAGTTCTCCCCTCCGTTTATCAATTTTATTGCGTCATCAGCAGTATAGTCGTTGGAAAGGTTTGAATTCATGACTACGATATTACCATCGACCAAAGCTAGTTGATTATTAAAATTTGAAAATAATCTCGATTTTAAAAACTGCTTTTCACCAACCACATATGTTGAACGAATTTCCCTTAATGTCATTCTGCTGCTATCTACTTTGGCATCTTCTGCAAATGTAACCGATCCACCCAAAGCTCCTCCATGCATTAAAAATGCTTGTCCAGACTGAATTTTCGAATTAGCCACTGATGGATAATTTGTAGTTCCGCCGGGATTAGGAATCCAGTCTACTAGGCCGCTGATCGTTTGATATCCACCATAACCATATGCTCCTCCCAAAGTTGGATCCCACACATAAAATAAGTTATCAACATTTGGAGGTCCATTAAAAATCACTCCATTAGGATTGGAAAAATCAATAGCCGATGCATACGGATTTCCCACAGATTCAAATTTTCCAGCAGTAATTGGAATGGTTGGTGGAGGATTTGTACCAGTAACAAAAAGCTTCCCTCTTGTTCGTAATATTGTTGGGATTGAAGTACTATTTGCACCACTTAAATTAATTACGGATCTGTCGCCTCTTACAAAAACCATATATCCATGCGAATTATAAATAGGCGTAGTCAATGTATTGCCAACTCCTGTCCAGTTAGTCAGACTGTTGAAATATTTCATTGAAGGACCAGGAGCTGTAAATACATCAAATCCAATAGTTGTTGCATTAGCAATATCGCTGGTAATTTGAGTTCCAAATCCAGGAACAGGGTTAGCATTAGGAGTGGCTGCACCTTCCTGCCATGAATTGTTTATTGTTTGTCCGTCATTAGTGGGTGTGGCCAATAATTGCCATGATTTTCCGTGGTTAATACCTGAAGGAATATACCGCTCTACAATGAATCTTCCTGTACCATAATTGAATCCAGAAGTTGCTCCAACTTTTGAAACCGAAGCTGTTCTAACCAAACTCGATTTAATGGTAACATCATAATTTCCAATATTGAAAAGTCCTGAAGTTGGCCTTAATTCTTTTTCAATATTAATCGATTTATTAAGAGACACACCTGGACCTGTGTTGTTCAAATGCAAAATACCCATCGCATTAATTACACCAGGGCCTGGAAAATTTTGCAACGTATTTCCATTAAGCTCTATCCTTCCGTTATTTGTCAGGGTACCATTATTATCAAAACTGCCTTTAACAGCAAGACTTCCTAAATCAGTAATCGTTAAACTTCCACCGGCAAAGATTTTAAC
>CANFGZ010000167.1 GCA_947446585.1 Chitinophagaceae bacterium
ATTTTACACCTCTCTCCCGAAAAAAATATTTTCAACTATCTAAAAAAAAGATCAAAGCTGGTAACTGCAGATTTGTTTCCTGGATATTACAAAAATATTGACAAGGCTATCAGAAAAGAAAATGTAACATTATTAAGTTTCGAAAATGATTATTTTGATTTAGTTATTGCCAATCATATACTTGAACATATTCCCGATGATGCGGCTGCTATGAAAGAAATTTTCAGGGTTTTAAAAAAAGGTGGTGTTGCTATTCTTCAGGTGCCCTATTCAGAAACAATAACTGAAACATTGGAAACACCTTTAATAGATCATCCAAAATTACAATCAGCATTGTATGGACAGCGGGATCATGTAAGGATTTATCAGCTTAATGATTTTATAAACAGATTAATGAAAACGGGATTTATAGTTTCCTGTTTAAAATATGAAATGCTAAAACCATTTTATATTTATGCGATTCAAACAGGCGAAGTGTTTTTAGAAATCAAAAAGCCGGATTAGCTTTTAAATAATTTTATCGGGCCAGGCAACAAGTTCCATTTGATAAATGAATATTGCTGATTTTCGGAAGCCCATTTTTTATAAAAGTATGCAATACCAGGAACGTCCGAACCTTCAAAATCAAGAATTAATTTTTCATTGGAAAATTCATTGATAACCGCATTGTATAAAAAATAATTAGCCAGTTTTCTTTTCCCTTCAGGAAAAACAGAAGAGGCAATATTGTAAATCCTGTTTTCATCTTTCAATAATAAAACGCAGGCTAGCAGTGTGTTTTCGTCTTGATCATAAACCTTTCTAACAATGATTCTGCTGTTTTTTGAGTAGTAATCACAGAGTAATCCAAAATGATCATAATCTGATTTTTTGAAATCAGGAAGTTTATCGTTATATAGATCTTTGTAAATCTTAATGGCTTCTTTATAATTATCGGATTTCCGGTAAATTAATTTAAACTTTTCAAGTCTTTTTAATCTTTGTTTTATATAAGGACTGAATTGTTTTAAAATTGTTGAGTATGATTTTCCCAATTGAAACAAATAATTATTACATTGTTTTGATTGATAAAAAGAATTTTTATGAGGAGGGTTGTGTAAATAATTAAAAGTAATTTCTGCAAATTTGAATTTGGAAGCAGCCAGTTCAATAAAATCAGTTATAATTTCTGGGCTTAATTTCTTTTTACTGAAAATACCTCCCTGTTGAAAAAATGCAGGCTGATAAAGATATTTTATTCCTAATTTCTTTTTCCAGGTTAATGGCAAAACGGCTTCGTAATCATTAAGCACAATAGCATCCCAGTTTGCTGATAAATGATCAAGATAAACAGATTCGGCGTAAATCAATTTATTGCATGCAGTGTTAATACAGTTATCCCACTTAAGTTTATCGATATTTTTATATGGTATATATTTTAATTCCAATTACAAAGGAATTTGAGGGATAAAAGTTTTTAAAGAAATATTTTGAATATCAATACTAAATGAAATTGTTTTTAAAAATCTTTTTTCAGTAATTGTGGATTTAAAATAATCACTGAATGATTTACTGTAAAGAATTGGAAAATAAATATTAACCGTGTTTTTCAGTAATGACAATTGCAAACCTGCGTCGTATAAAAACTTTTCAGTAGAAGGATTTGTTTTCCAGGCATCCGCATAAGTACCAATATCCAAGAATATTTTTAAAGGAAGTTTAATTGGAAGCACGGTTAATGGATTAATTCTGTCGGGGATGGTTGTGGTAAAATTAACCGCGGTAAGCCAGTCATCTGTTTTGCCAATTTTACTGCTTAATAATTCTGATCTTACTTTAAATGCGCCATCTTTAATCATCAATTGCTGACTGCTCAGTCCTTCAAATTCATTTCTACCTGCAAAATAATTATTGTAAGTATAATCTTCATATCCATTAGCTCCGCTCATATTCAAATGGTATCTATCTGTTTCATATGCTGTTTTATAAGTTTTCGCTCCAGTGTAAATAAATTTTCCTGCAAAAAGTCTAACATTGAGTCCGCCTTTTTTTACATAATTAAAATAATAATTTCCGGTGAAACCAAATTTTAAAAAACCGTTACCTTGTTCTGAAATGAAACTGCCTTTATAGGGATATAATACACGATTGTTTTCAATTACAAATTGAAGTTGATTTAAATATCTTTTTGAAACAGGGTAGGTGATTATGTCAACTTGTAGTGTGGTATCTCTGAAAAAATTTAGATTGGTTTCATTAATGAAAAATGTTTTCCACTGAATATATTTTGTAATGCTGCTATTGGCATTTTTATTAGGGAATACAAATTTTATTCCGGGTGCTATTTTATTAAAACTCAGATAATTTCTTTTGCCTGTGGTATCAACAAAAACATTATTGCTGAAGCTGGCTCCATTCAAAGAAATTACTAAACGCTGTCCATTGCTTCCCGGATAAAAAGTATATGAAATGTTGCCGATTCCAGCCGCTTTCTTTGTTTCAAATGAATATAAAGGGGCCATTAAAAATTGCAATTTTGTTGTCGGCAATGAATAATTATGAATTACTCCACCAGCCATAAATTTATCATAGTTATTATATCCGGCTATCGGTAGAAATGAAATATAATGATATTGGTTTGTGTTTTTTAAATTAAAAAAAGCAGCGATTCTGATTTTCTTTTTTTCTTGTTTTTCTAAATTCCCTTTTGCAGATAGTAAAGCAAATTGTTCAGATAAATCTTGATGACTTACTTCCTCAGCAATTGATTTAAAATCTTCGGGGTATGGGTGCTTGAATTTCCATTGTTGAAAATAAGTTTGCATAATACTATCTAACAGTGGTTGTCCTAATTTATTTTCCATTAATTGCATCCACATCGCTGTTTTGTTATAAGCAATCAAATCATAATTTAGCATATTGAAATTCTCGGAACTAGTATTTATTGCTTGGTCTTTTTTAAGAGCTTCAATGCTTGTGGTTAAAAGATCTTCAAAATTTTCAGGTACTTTATTATTCAATAAAGAAGAGCCGGATTTTATGTTTATAGAATCAGAGCTGTAACATAACTTTTTATACCGATTGTCATAATAAGAATTAATGCCTTCATCCATCCAGGGATATCTTCTTTCATTGGTGCCCAATATGCCATAGAACCAGTTGTGGCCTACTTCATGGTAAATTACAGCATCGAGCTCTTTACTGTCATCTGTCTTATCAATAAGCGTAATGGTAGGATATTCCATTCCGCCATTGCCTTCTCTCGTACTTTCAACCACACTTACAATGTGGTAAGGATATGCTCCCACCCAATTGCTTTTTGTTTTAATTGCATTTTTTATAAACGTCAAACCCTTTTTCCAGTTATCAGATTTTGAAAAATAATGATAAGCATAAACATCAATATTAGATGCATTCAATTGAATAGAATCGTGTTCAATAATAAAATCTTTATCAGCAAACCATGCAAAATCATGAATATTGGGTTGCTTGTATTTTACGGTTTTATAATTTCCTGAAATCAATTCATTTTGAAATATTCCGGTTGAAGCAATTTTAAAATCTTTTTGTAAAGTAATGTTTACTTCATAGTCGCCAAATTCACTGTAAAATTCACCCTGATCAAGGTAAGGCATTTCATGCCAGCCTGATTTGTCGTAAACGGCTGGCTTAGGATACCATTGAGTAATTTGAAAGGACTTTCCAATATAACCGCCTCTTGAATAATTGTATGGAAGTTTTACATGAAAGGGGGTTTCAATTTTTACAGATGAATGAGGTAAGAGAGGGGTAGGTAAAATTAATTTTACAATATCCTGATGAATTGGGTTGTCAATTATTGATGCAGCAATGTCGTTTACTTTGAAATTGATTTGGTTAATGTAGCCTCTTTTTTCTTCGTCACTAAAATAGAATGACGTGTTTCTATTTTCCAGTAACTGATCACTGAATGCTGTTCGGT
This sequence comes from Chitinophagaceae bacterium, assembly GCA_947446585.1. Taxonomy (GTDB): domain Bacteria; phylum Bacteroidota; class Bacteroidia; order Chitinophagales; family Chitinophagaceae; genus Ferruginibacter. Next base: position 3,941 of record CANFGZ010000167.1, read on the forward strand.
CATTTTTATATGCGTTTGGCCAGAGATGAATCCAGATAAAAGTTAACGTATCTGGGGCATTATTTTGATAAGTAAAACGGACAATTCCATCTAGCGTTTTTAATGAATCATTGAGGGTGACATCGATATTGAAATCTGCTTTTTGCTGCCAATACGAATCTTTCTGACCAAATGAAATATTTGAAATGATTATAAATCCATAAATTAAAATTAAATATTTCAACACGATACTTTTTTCAAAAATACGAATATCTGCAGATTGAATAGAATACAATATTATTTACCTTTTCCTGAAAAAATAATTTGAAGGGTATAGATCATTATTTTAAAATCCAGTGCCAGTGAAACATTTTCAACATACAGTAAATCATAAGGCAATCGTTTCGTCATTTCTTCTACAGAAGAAGCGTAGCCATATTTTACCATTCCCCAGCTGGTGATTCCAGGCTTAACCTTAAACAAAAATTTATATTCTGGATGTATTGCTACGAGTTGATCAACAAAAAATTTTCGTTCTGGTCTTGGGCCGATAAGACTCATTTCTCCTTTTAAAATATTCCAGAATTGTGGTAATTCATCCAGCCGCCATTTTCTCATGGTTTTCCCCCATTGGGTAATTCTGTTATCATCAACAGAACTTAGTTGAGGGCCATTTGATTCTGCATTTACAACCATAGATCTGAATTTATACATTGTAAATGGTTTTCCTTTAAATCCAATTCTTTCCTGTAAAAAGAGGATAGAGCCTTTTGATGAAATGGCCACTCTTATCAAAGTGTAAATCATTAATGGAGATAATAAAATCAGTGCACCAATAGAAAAAATAATATCCAGCATGCGTTTGATATTTTGTTGCCAGTCGGGTAGCATACCAGCATGTATATCGATTAAGGGTACCCCAAAAACATTGTTGGTATGAAGCGCCCCTGAAATAATATCAACAGTATCAGGATTGATTTTTATATTTACTTCTTTATCGCTAAGTTGCTGAAATAATTTAGATATTAATTCTCTTTCGTTTTTCTCAACAGTAATAATTACTTCTTCAATATTTTCGTTTTTGATAATAGTTGATAGGTTATCCTGAAAAGTATATTCTTTTATTTTTTCAGGGTATTCAATTTTATCACCAACATCAGTTTTAATAAATGCTATAATATTGAATCCAGAATTTTCTTTTGCGGAATTAAAATCAATTAAAAAAGATTTCGCCTTTTTTGCAGAC
>CANFGZ010000168.1 GCA_947446585.1 Chitinophagaceae bacterium
AAGATTTGCAATAACAATGTTTCCAGAAGGAGTAATTTCCTGGTCATCGTAACCAACTGCAGACACAACTAATTTAGATGAAGGTCCGGAAACTCTAATAGAAAAATTACCGTTAACATCAGTTTGAACGGCATTTTTTGTTCCTTTTTCCGTAACTGTTGCAAATTTTACGGCATCTCCAGGAATATCTCTTACTTGTCCAGAGAGTACCCGAGATTGTGCAGAAGCCAGCATACCACTGAGCATCAACACTGCGAATAATGTTAAAATTCTTCTCATGTGCGGTTTATTAATTGTTTAATGAATGGTAAAAATAAGGATAATTTCAATACTGCAAAAAAAAGCTTAAAAAAAGCTTAAAAATTTCCTTATCGATTATTCAGACAAATAATAAACACCAAAAGTTGCACATGGATTAAAAAATTTAAAGCTGAAAAAGCAACTGAGCTCTAATATCTTCTTTAAAACTTCCCAGAATTTCATCATTTCCACTGCCAAAATTATGATGATCAATGCTATAAAGCCCGGACCACTTGAGCCAAACAGTGGTTTTTTTGTTAAATTTACAACTGAAATTTGCGCTGAATTTCAGTCCTTTTCCATAAAAGGCTGGAATCGAAAAACTGTATAATAAATCACTTTCATGAGCATATATTCTGCTCGAATATCCATCGGTATCAAAAAGAAAAATCATTACATTTCCTGAATATGATTTAAGCTGAGGCTTATAGTAAATGGCCAAATAAGTTAAGAATCCATCACATACGCCTCTTCCCGATTCGTTACACCTCACTAATTCAAGTCGGTTATTCATTGTTAATGAATTGCTTATATTAAAATCGGTCTGCAATCTGATGCTATTTTTCTTATTTTGATTACGCGCTATCAAAGAAGGCAAATTCAAGTTATAGCTATCCCCTTCATTATAAGACCTGAATCTTACATTAAGCGAGGTTTTCTTATTGAATTTATAAGTACCCTGAACTAGATAATCGCATCCGTTCATTAAATTATTTTGCTGATATTTTAACCAAGGAAACTGATACAGGTCAACATAAGCATTGATTTGCCATAAATCATTGGGCCTTAAAGAAATTCCTGCATAAAATCCATTTTCATTTGCCGGACTAGTATTTTCTGTGAATGAATTGGCATAGAGGGAAATGTATTTTTTTGAAATATTACGCTGCAGCAGACTTAAATCGATGTTTCGGGAAACGGATATCAATGCGCCGTTTACACAAGCCAAACCTTGATTACCGGAAAATGCCATCTCTCCAAAAAAATGAACATTGTTTTTTGTAAAGGAATAATCTCCGCTAAAACTAGATAGCTGCTTTCCTTTGAACGCATAAAGATTATAAGGCTGATTATTTTTAATTAATGGCAAATTAAAAGCGTAATGAACAGCATTCAGACCAATCAAAAATTTGTTTGAATGAAAAACCAATCTTCCTCCAAATGAAAATTCTTTTAAGACTCCTTTGTTTACTATTTCACTTTGGGTACGATGCAAACCTGATGAAATCATAGCAGAAATGAACGATTCTTCATTATTCAGTGTATCATAATTTAGATTCCCATCATTCTTTTTGTATGATCCAAAAAAAGTGAACTCCAAATTTTTGTGAACAAGAGAAAATCCAATGCCACGATGAAAATTATTCTCTCCAAACGAATGATATGGTTTCAATGTAACCCCTTGTCGTTTTATGGAAAGTACATCTGCACCTTTCTTAAATCCAAGCGACTGCCACTGAATTAAACCTTGACCCATATTAACTACAAAATCACCCAAAACCAAACTTCTTAATACCCGCTTGCTTTTGTATTCAATGAAAGCAGAATAAAAATCAAATCCCGTAAATTTATTTTTTCTGAAAAAAGATTCCCCAGGGTCTTTATCTCCAGTAATTCCAATTGAAATATTTTTTTGTGAAGTAAAACTATATTTAAAAGAAACCCCCTGAGAAGAACCTGCGTAAGCTCGTGTATTATTAATGTTATTAAAATGATACCCATTTGAAGTTGGAAAACTCTGTGTTAGTCTCATTAAAATATGGTTTGTGGTTTTTGTAAAGTTATCATGAATAAAATCTGATGCACTATTTTTAATATTCACAGTAACGTATGGCCGAATTTTATTTATAATTGAAACATCCCAATCAGATATAGATTGTAATTCATAAATGGAGATTAACGGACCAAATAATTTTATATACGAATTTAAATTTTCAAGTTGTAATGCCGAAAATAACCCAAGCCCTTCCAATTTTTTAATCTCCTCTGTATTTACAGCAACGGGATGTTTTTTATAGTATTCCAACTCTTCCAAAAAAGCATCTTCATTCAACTCATTTTGATCAGAATACATCACCGCATTTTCAATCATTTGATCCTGATTTTCATGACCCGACTCCATTTTAACTTGACAAAAACAAAATATACAAAGATGAATGAGCAATAAAAGCAAACTAATTTTTTTGATCATTTTACAATATTTGATTTGAACAAATTATTACTCCAGCGCTAATGCCTAATTGAGGATGATGAGCACATACAAATTGAAAATGAATTTTTTTTTGGAGCCATTCAATTCCAATTGCATTACTCATCTGGATTGCTGATACTGTATATTTTATTGAAATCTTTTTTTTAAGCTGGTATTTCAAAAGGGTAACCAGATTTATTTTGAAGTTTTCGTCTTTAACAAAATCAATTCCAATGAAAAATTGATCAGAAACATCATATCCTAAACCCCACTTACAGCGATAAGGAATTTTAACTTCAGGATTTCCGGATTTTGATAAAAAAGCAGTGCAGGCATTATCAATTTGTAACCCAAGATGTACTGTTGAAGAAAGATGAAAAACAAATCCAGCATCTGCACTTATAAAATTATTGCTTTCGTATCCGCTAAAATGTTCAATAAAATAATTAAACCTTAAACCAATATCCATTTTCACTCCTAGCTTTTTCGAAATACCGAGAGAAATTGAGGTTTGATTACACAATTCGTTGCCACTAAAATTAAGTCCTGCGGTTACGTAATTTCGAAAAACAGGCAACCCTCCAAACAGAATGACATTATTAATGCCGTCGAAAATATATTTTCGCTCACTAAAAACTCCGTAAATAGGCTTTTCCATTTTTGCAGCAAGTGCCTGATTGCCTATAAAAGATGTCGAATGATCTACATTATGACTTTCTGTAGACATCATCTGTAGTGTGCTTTCTGATTCACTATTTCCTAATTGTGAGAAACAATTAAAATGGACATTCAAAATAATAACGGATAAAATGAAAGTTGTTTTCAAAGGCAAAATTTATACTGCAAAATAAAGCTTCGATAATGAGCTCATCAAAGTAATTGCCTCATTAAAAAAATGTTTTTTTCTGATAAATATCTGGTTGAATAATTCAGAAAAATAAAATAATCGATTAGAGTTAAGTAATTTTGTTTTATGGAAATTCTAGACGGAAAAATCGCTTCACAAAGCGTAAAGGAAATACTTAAGTTAGCCATACAGGAACTGACTAACAACAACAGACGGGCACCACATTTGGCTGCCATTCTTGTAGGCAACAACGGAGCCAGCGAAACCTATGTAGCCAGTAAAATAAAAAACTGCGAAGAAACCGGATTCAAAAGCACATTATTGAGATTGGATGAAAATATTTCAGAAAATGAATTAATTGAATCAATAACTAAAATGAATGCCGATGATAATATCGACGGAATTTTGATTCAACTTCCTTTGCCAAAACATATTGATGAAAACAAAATCCTAAATACTGTCGACCCTTCAAAAGATGTAGATGGTTTTAGTCCGGTAAGTATTGGAAAAATGGTTTTAGGATTACCCTCTTTTATTCCGGCAACTCCCTATGGAATAATGCTGATGCTTGAGCACTACAAAATTGATACAAAAGGAAAACATGCCGTTGTATTGGGAAGAAGCAATATCGTTGGACGTCCGATCAGTATTCTGTTAAATCAAAATAATGCGTTTGGAGACTGCACTGTAACGGCATGTCATAGCCGAACTAAAAACATGAAAGACATTTGTTTGCAAGCAGATATCATTATAGCCGCAATTGGCAAGCCAGGATTTCTTACTGCCGATATGGTAAAAGAGAACGCAGTTGTAATTGATGTTGGCATTACCAGAATTGCTGACGATACTAAAAAATCAGGTTTTGCTATAAAAGGAGATGTTGATTTTATAAATGTTGCACCTAAATGTAGTTACATTTCTCCTGTCCCTGGCGGTGTTGGACTAATGACCATTGCTGCTTTATTGAAAAATACATTTAATGCTTACCAGATAAGAAATAAATAATGACAGACATTTTAGATTACAATATCAAGTATCCGGTGATGGAACATTTCTACACCATCCAAGGCGAAGGATTCCATCAAGGAAGAGCTGCTTATTTTGTAAGGCTTGGCGGCTGCGATGTAGGCTGTGTATGGTGTGATGTGAAAGACAGCTGGAATGCCGATGCACATCCAAAAATGAGCATCGAGGAAATTATTAAGAATATTAAACAACAAACCGATTCTGGCCTGGTGGTGATTACTGGCGGAGAGCCACTCATGCACAATTTAACAGCCTTAACCAAAGCCATTCAAGATGCAGGATATCAAACCAACATTGAAACTTCTGGGGCACATCAATTAACCGGAACATGGAACTGGATTTGCCTCTCGCCCAAAAAATTCAAAATACCTCAAGAGGAAATATTGCCTATTGTTAATGAATTAAAGGTGGTTATTTTTAATAAAACGGATTTTGAATGGGCCGAAAATTATGCCACTAAAGTAAATACTTTATGTAAACTTTATTTGCAACCAGAATGGGATAAAGCCTCTGCAATTACTCCACTTATTATTGAATACGTTAAACGAAATCCAAAATGGGAGATCTCTTTACAGATTCATAAGTATATCAATGTACCTTAGCGAACAAAAAATCCAAAATGAAATTTAAAATAAAAACGTTTACTATACTTCTTTTTGTTTTTTCAATATTAAGTTTTCATCTTTCAGAAGCACAATGGTACAACCCCGAAAAAGTTAATAAAAAAGCTTTTAAAGTTTATGAGATGGCCTACGATCTTG
>CANFGZ010000169.1 GCA_947446585.1 Chitinophagaceae bacterium
GGTCAATAGTTAATAGAAAAGTATTTAAAACCATCCAAGAAGTTCTTAATACTATGTTTTTCGACTCTGGTGGTAGGTTACTTATGAAAATCGCAATTTTTAATCCATTTACAAAAGAAGAAATAAAATCAGATATTCAGAATTATTGTATTAATTATAAAAATGGGGAAAAATATAGCTGTGAATTTGAAGGTGCAATAAAAGAATTTTGTTCTTTAAAGTGTGAAAATGATTATAAGCACAGATGATTTTTCAAACAATATTCACTTCTAACTAAAAGTGTACATTCTAAATTCTCAAAAGCGTTGATTATCAACGCTTTTTTTATTCAGTGCTAAAACGGCGCTAATTAATGTTCACTTAGGCGGCAGAATCACCGGTACTGAATATTTTAGCCACTCATAAAAAATCAAAATAAAATGAGTGCTAAAAATCAAAAAACTACCACCTACTCTCTTGATTGGGACACAGTGGTAAATCTGGAGTCAAGATTACTCAGAGATTTTCTTTCACAAAAGACAATTGAAAAATCAAGAGAACTTTTGATGATTTCAATAGGTGCTAGATTGGGGCTTCGTGTTATCGACAATCTCCACCTGCAATGGAAGGATTTAATGGAATTACAGGTAGGTGAAAGATTCGTAAGAATAGAAAAGAAAACAAATAAAGAAAGAGTTCTGATTATGTCAACTAATCTGAAAGAAATACTTGATAGTGTTATCCAAATAATTCAACCTAATCCAGACCACTTCATTTTTACATCTCAAAAAGGAAAAGGACTGGAACCTATGTCAATTCAATGTTTCAATCGAATATTGAAAAATACTTTGACTGAATACAAGATTAGATTTATTGGTAATTGTTCAAGTCATTTATTAAGAAAATCTTTTGTTGTTGGTTCAATTAAAAAAGGATTTGAAAACGGGGATCACCTAAGTTTAATAAAAGTATCAAGGTTGATCGGCCATTCGAATATCAACACTACATTGAAATACACAAACTTTGAGGCGTCTCAATCATTCGGACTTTATGAGTTGGATTGAAATTGCTAAAAGTGATTTCATTATACATTTTTCAATCACAAATAATAATCTTTTTCATTGACCTTTTTTCTAACGGTCTTTTCTTCTAAGATTGAGACTCTGAAGGATGGTGAACTTTGCATGGCACAAACTTCAATCACCTAAATCATTCATTCTCATTAAATCTGGCGAAATAGATCTATAACTGAACTTTGTATGGCACTGCCGATTTTTAGAGGATGATTATTTGAAAAGGATGATTAGTGGATTTTATGATCTACATAAAAAAGGTTATAACCAAAATGTCACGTTTATAACTTAACATGGCTTGATGGAAAGTGATTTTGTGTTAGAAAATGTGCACAAGGTTATTAGTAAATATTATTGTTTAAAATATTTTTTTTCTATTTGTAGCTAACCTTTTTTATTGTACCACTATAGGTTTCAATTTTTCCTTCAGGGGTTGTCCGTTTTATATCAATGTTTAAATAATAATAATATTGTTGATCATCTGATTGACTATTTAAACACATACCACTATTTCCACTTGTCAAAGTAATATAGTTGGATAACCATGTATCTGGATTTACTTTTTCATTACAACCTTCAGGTGTTAAGTCAATTTCGTATATGTACGATTTTCTATTAGGTGATCCAAATTGGATAAAATCTGAAGTGTATGTTTTGCATGTAGTGAAAAATTTAAGTAATTGGGATCCTTTAAAAATCTTTGCTCTTAACTGACCATTTGAATTACTTATTATAATTTTAATATCATTTGGGGTTTCCACAAATCCTTTGATTGCGCTTTTAGTGGGTTCTATTTTATAGGTTCCAATAAAAAAGCTCAAATCAGTTTGCGGGTCACATGTATTGGATGAATTTTCATTTGAACTACTTTTCTTTTTACACAAGGAATAATTTCTGCCTTGATTGTCAATAATTTTAGAAGGATTTCCAAATCCATCTCTTATTAAAGTATATGAATATTCTTGACCACTTGAATTAAATTCTATTTTTATTGTTTGCCCAGGCATATCATTTGGACTTCCGTAAGCTGTCCACTCTCCGTTAATTCTTTTTAGAATCGAACCATTTGTTCCATATCTTACTTGTTCGGCACGACCTCCCCCTTTAAGTGTTAAAGATATACTTCCATAGCAAAAAGTAAAATCAGAACCTTGGGCAAATGAAACCCATGAGAAAAAAGTCAAATTGAGAATTAGAATTATATATTTCATGTTTTTTTGCTTTTACCAACTGGGCTATACCAAAATTTATTATAAAATGTTTAATAATTGTTGGACGTAAATAAATATAAGTTTTTAGTTTAATATAGTTAATACTTTTTCATTTGAATGAAAATTAAATTGCTTTCAACATCTTTAAATTATTTGGATCATAATCTTTTAAAATCACTTTGATACATTTTATAATTGAAGGCAAGCTCCCATCAATTTGTCTCCGCATTAATTCACCAACAGGAATGTACAAGTAGTTTTTATCTATAACTTTCAGTTTTGACTTATCTTTTTCTGTAAATAATTGATCAACCGTATTAATGCTTGCAATTGTACCCTCGAAAGTTGAATCTTTTAATGCATTTTTTAAGTAATTATTACATTGCTGCATCCATTGTTCTTTTTTATCAACTAATAGATGATTTAATAGTTGTACATAATCATTCATATATTTTTTAGCTGCCAGATTGTAAATAAATCCAAATGTTACATGTTGAAATGGATTAAGGGGTTTTCCATAATACTTGTAAAACATTTTTTCAACTGCTATGCCAGACCAAAAGTGAAATGGTTCCTTCTTGGCTGTAATGACAGTACGAGAAAAGGGGTATACACCTAACTCTTGTTGAAATTTGTTTTCAAAAGCTGAACTAGAGTAACTTTCGCCTAAAATATCGATCATATAATTGTCAATATATCCAGGGGATCCATAATATGAGCTTTCAATTGTTCTGATTATATAGTTGCCATTTGATGTAGAAATATCTTTATCAATATGGGTTGAATCATAAAAAATGATTGTGGTGTCAGGATACCACAATGGATTATAACCTGTATAATATTTTTTACCATCTGGAGAATATATACTAACACTAGCTGCAGCAGACTGTGAAAAAATAAAGTTGTGGAATATTAGCTTATACTGAATTTGTTGGATTGAATTTAAATTAAAAAATATCAACCGAAATGATAGCAAAAAAATTGCAACAATTACTAATAAGTACTTTTTTCTATTAGTTTTATACATAAACTTGATTTTTTTCTAAATGTAATTGCATTCTAAGAGAAGGTAATTCTTCCAAAGCTCCACACCAAAGAAAAGGTAATGATTTTTTTGATTCTTTTTAATATTTTAATGAATAGAAAAGGTCAAATATAACCACAATTAATGTTCCTTCTTTTTCATTTTCTAGTTATCATCTAGCCAAAAGTTTCCTCCTGTGAATTTAAAGGAAGAGACTTCCGATAAACTTGTTTAAGGGTATCAAACTTTTCTGCCTGAATTTAACCAAAAAGTATTTTCAAAAATATTTATTACATATCACTATTGGAATTAGTTCAGAAATAAGACAATATTTTGTATTTTCTAATAATTCGATTGTCTTAATTTTTTACAATTTTAAATTAACTTAGCTAAAACAACTATAATAAATTATATAATTTAAGTTTCAAATTGCCCTTACAGAAATACTAATAATAAAACAAAATATACTCTAAATAGAAATCAACTATACCGTGAGAAAAACAAAAAGAAGTATTTTGATTTTATTGATGCCTATATTTTTCATGATTATTATAAATGAAGTAATGAGGCACAATGTAAAAAATAATGGGTACTCTAAAAATGGCGTCAAAACAATTAATTCTAGTGATAAATTAAGGAATAAGTGCACTTGGATATGTCATAATTTAACCCAATACTGTAAATCAAATCACGTAAAAGTTGCTAAAAGTTATTTTAATTTAACCGATAAGTTTTATTTCAAGGTAATTAATTCACTCAAAGACCAGACCCAAAAAGAAAACTACTATTACAGGTGTTTAAATATTTTATTTTTCGTCGTTCTTGTGCCTTTGTGTATTTGGTATTTTACCATTAAATCAATTAATATTCAAGACAAAATAGTTGAATTGAAAAATTTAAAAAAATAAACTACTATGGAAATTGTAAACTATATCTATGTTTATTGTACTGATTTCATTATCAATCTTGCTAATATTTTCAATATGTCCTATTACGAGGTAAACTTTTTATTGTTCATCATTTTGTACCCTATTTTATTCTTCGGATCAATACTAATTTACATTTTACAAATAAAGAGAATGAATAAGTATACAAAAAAGACCCATTGAAATCTATTTTGCGAGGTATGTACAAATTTCATTTTGATAAAAAAGCAATAACAAAGACGTATTCTCTGCCTCATCTCCTTCTTGATGAAAAATAAAATTCCATGGTGATGCAGTCTTCCGGGATGGTGAACTTTGCATGGCACAAACTTCAATCACCTAAATCATTCATTCTCATTTTCTCTGCCGAAACGGATCTATAACTGAACTTTGTATGGCACTGACGATTTTTGATTTTTAGAGAAGTATTATTTGAAAATGATGATTTGTTGATTTATAAAAAATGGTGTTTAATTGTCAATAGGGATAATGCCAGTCACATAATTTGTGCCACACAATTTATTGATATACGATCAGGAATCAGACTCCCAATATTAATAAAATGAAATAACTGGAAATTTGAAAATTCGTATTACAGAATAAGGATGATATTATAAACAATTAACCTTACGACAAAAAAATCAGAAATATTGTGCTGTGTTACGACAAGTAAATGAGAATTTACTCTTTTTAAAAGGTTCCTATGGGTTTATTAAATTTATTTATTGTGGAAGTCGTTTATCATTATTGTGTAAAATCCGGCTAAACTGACCCCCTCATTCCGTTTCAAATTGACCCCCTAAAAAACGATTTCAAAAACCTCATAATTGGGGCCTTAAAAAAGGGGGCTAAAAATGTGATAAAGAACTCGTGTTTTGCAGAACAAAAATAATGATAA
>CANFGZ010000170.1 GCA_947446585.1 Chitinophagaceae bacterium
AGATGTTCGTGGACTACTAGGCAAAAGTGGAATAAAACCTGAACAACTGCCAGCCGAAGAAGACATCAAAAAACTTGAACGAAGAGTAAAAGCTGCCGACAAAGGAATTGAAAAGAAAAAACTCAAAGGAAAAAATAAATAATACGGAGAGTGAGGATTATGAACCCTTCGGAGAAAAACAATTGTAACTGAGATATAAATGGATAAAAAAACACTATCAGAACGCGACATATGCACAAAGTTCATTACACCTGCGGTTGAAAAATCTGGGTGGAACACGCATACCCAGCTATTGGAAGAAGTGTCTTTTACTGATGGCAAAATTTATGTTAGAGGTAAATTAACTGCTCGTGGTACACAGAAACGTGCCGATTATATTCTTTATTACAAGCCTAATATTCCAATTGCTATTATCGAGGCAAAAGATAATAAGCATTCTGTAAGAGCTGGAATTCAACAGGCATTAGATTATGCCCGAATACTTGATATTCCTTGTGTTTTTAGTAGTAATGGTGACGGATTTTTATTCCACGACAGAACAGCAACGGATGGCAACATTGAAACAGAGCTGGATATAGATAGTTTTCCAACTCCTGAACAACTTTGGGAACGATATAAAAAGTATAAGGGTATAACAACTCCTGAATCTGAAAAAATAGCAGCTCAAGATTATTACTTTGACGGCACAAGCCGCAAACCACGGTATTACCAGCAGATTGCGGTGAACAGAACAGTTGAAGCAATTGCCAATGGTCAAAATCGCATCATTCTAGTAATGGCTACCGGTACCGGAAAAACGTATACGGCATTTCAAATCATTCACCGTCTTTGGAAAAGTGGTGCGAAGAAACGTATTCTGTTTTTAGCCGATAGGAACGCCTTAATTGACCAAACACGAAGAGGTGATTTCAAGCATTTTAAAGATAAAATGACGGTGGTAAAACACCGCCAAATTGATAAGAGCTATGAAATCTATTTGGCATTGTATCAAGGTCTATCAGGAACAGATGATGAAGCCAATGTTTACAAACAATTCTCTCCTGATTTTTTTGACCTGATAGTAATTGATGAGTGCCACAGAGGAAGTGCAAAAGAAGATAGTTCATGGCGTGAAATATTATCCTATTTCAATAAAGCCACCCACATTGGTTTAACAGCTACTCCAAAGGAAACCAAGGAAACAAGTAATGCCGAATATTTTGGAGAACCTGTTTACACCTATTCTTTGAAGCAAGGTATTGACGATGGTTTTCTTGCGCCTTACCGTGTAGTTAGAGTTGGTTTAAATGTAGATGCTGAAGGTTGGAGGCCTAACCAAGGCAAAACAGATAAAGATGGCAATCCTGTTGAAGATAGAATATACAATCGAAAAGATTTTGACCGCAATCTGGTGATAGAAGAACGAACTGAATTGGTAGCAAAAAAACTAACAGAATTTTTAAAAGGTTACGATCGCTTTGCAAAAACAATTGTTTTTTGTGTGGACATTGACCATGCTGAAAGAATGCGCTCTGCATTAGCTAAACAAAATGCTGATCTAGTTGCTGAAAATTACAAATACATCATGCAGATTACCGGTGACAATGATGAAGGGAAACGTGAGTTAGATAATTTCATTAACCCCGAAGAAAAATACCCAGTAATAGCTACAACTTCCGAATTGATGACTACCGGAGTTGATGCGCAAACCTGTAAGGTAATTGTATTGGATGCCAATATCAATTCCATGACTAAGTTCAAACAAATTATTGGGCGGGGCACGCGTATTAACGAGGAATTTGGCAAAATGTATTTTACCATTCTTGATTTTAGAAACGCAACAGATTTATTTGCTGACAAAGATTTTGATGGCGATCCTATTCGAGTTAAACCAGTTTCCCAAGATGAAGACTTGTCAATGGTGGTAATTGACGAAGAAGAAGATACAGTTACCGTTTTAGACCAAGAATCAGGTGAAGAAATAAAGTTTGAGAAAGCCAAAATAAGATACCCAGATGGCTCTCCGCTGAATGGAAATTGGGTAGCAAGAGAACCTAGAGAAAAGGTTTATGTAAATGGCGTGGATGTTTCTGTTTTAGTAAGCCGTGAAATGTATTTCGACCAACATGGCAAACCAATTACAACTAGCTTAAAAGACCATACAAAAGAAATTATCAAAGAAAACTTTGCATCGCTTGATGACTTTTTAAATAAATGGAATTCTACGGAACGTAAGGAAGCCATTATTACAGAGCTGCAAGACCAGGGTATAATGGTTGAGGCTTTATATGATGCCGTTGGAAAACAAGTTGACCTATTTGATTTAATCTGTCATGTGGCCTATGACCAACCGCCACTAACCCGGAAGGAAAGAGCGAATAATGTAAAAAAGAGAAATTACTTCACAAAATATGGCGATCAAGCAAAACAAGTTTTGGAAGCCCTGCTCGATAAATATGCAGATGAAGGCATTACAAACATTGAAAGCATTGAAGTACTTCGGGTAAATCCATTTGATGCCTTTGGCTCTCCAGTCGAAATCATCAGCAATTTCGGAAGTAAGGAAAAATACTTGCAAGCAGTTAAAGAATTAGAATTTGAATTATATAAAACAGCATAAGAAAATATGAGCAATATAGGAGGTGTAATAAAAAGCATACAAACCATCATGTGGCAAGACACAGGATTGAATGGCGATGCACAACGAATAGAGCAATTGGGCTGGATGCTTTTTTTAAAAATATTCTCGGATAAAGACAAAGAATTAGAGTTACTAGATGATAAATACAAATCTCCCATTCCTGACAAATTTCATTGGGTAAAAGAAAAGGGTAATTGGGCGGGCGATGATGAAGGAATGACTGGTGATGAGCTGTTGAATTTTGTGGACAGAGAATTATTTCCTGCATTGCGCAATTTAGATTTAAGCACAGGAAACCAACGTGCAATAATTGTTCGCGAAGTATTTGAAGGCAACAACAACTATATGAAAAGCGGCATCAACATTCGCAAAGTGTTGAACAAGCTCAATGAAATTGATTTTAACATTGCCAAAGACCGCCACGCTTTTGGTGAATTGTACGAAACCATTTTAAAGGAATTGCAAAGTGCAGGTAAAAGCGGTGAGTTTTATACACCACGAGCCATCACGCAATTCATTACCGAAACAATCAATCCGCAATTAGGCGAAAAAGTTCTTGACCCTGCTTGCGGAACTGGTGGTTATTTAACCTGTGCCATTGAACATCTCAAGAAACAGGCAAAGAATGTAAAAGAGCGTAAGAGCATTGAAGAGAATATTGCCGGTTGGGAATACAAACCTCTTCCGTATTTGCTGGCAACCACGAATTTAATCTTACACGATATTGAAATCCCAAACATTAAGTTTGGTGATGCTTTAGACCAACCATTAAGCAACTTTACCGAAAAGCACCGTGTAAATGTAATATTGGCAAACCCTCCATTTGGCGGTATTGTAGCCAACAACAACGAAACCAATTTTCCACAAACGTTCCGTACTAAAGAAAGTGCCGACTTGTTTTTAATCTTGATGATTCATTTGCTCAAACAAGACGGACGAGCAGGAATTGTTTTGCCTGATGGCAGTTTAACAGGTGATGGGGTTAAACAACGCATACGCCAAAGACTTTTGGAAGAATGCAATCTGCATACAATAGTACGTTTACCTAATTCGGTATTTCAACCTTATGCAACGGTGGCTACCAACTTATTGTTTTTTGACAAAGGAGAACCAACAAAGGATATATGGTATTATGAACACCGTATGCCTGAGGGATATAAAGCCTATAACAAAACAAGACCAATTAAAGTCGAAGAGTTTGATCCGATAAAAAAATGGTGGAACAAGCGTAAGGAGAGTGATATAGCTTGGAAGGTAAATATTAAAACCATTATTGAACGTGGTTATGATCTGGATATTAAGAATCCTACAAAACCTCAAGAAGAAAAGGAATACAACAGTTCCGAACTAATGGATATGCTTTCAAAGAGTTTTGAAAAAAGCAATTCTTTGCTAACGCAAATAAAAGAAGCTTTATAATGGGAAGAGGAAGAAAACCAATATCTAATTTCAATGGTTCTGAATGGGAAACTGTTTTCTATAATTCAGTTGGAACATACGTTCAATGTATAAATATTCAATTATCAAAAGAGTATTCTCTTGAACCGTTATCTAATCATCTAAAAATTGTTGGTGGCTATGCCTTTAAAACAGCAGAATATATAAATCAAGGTATCCCAATAATTAGAATTTCAGATTTTAATAATGAGCAAATAGTTTTGAAAGATGTTGTTTATTATCAAGATGCTAAAGAATTAGATAAATACCAATTAATTGAAGGTGATATTATCATTGCATTAACGGGCGGCACAATTGCTAAATTAGCTATAGTTCAGGCTGGGTTAGGTAAAATTTATTTAAACCAACGTGTTGGAAAATTTCAAGTACTAAATCCTGAAGAGTTTGAAGTAGAATACATTTACTGGTTAGCACGTAGTATTCAAAGTATTATTAAGAATTTGGCTTGGGGAGCTGCCATTCCGAATGTAAGTCCTAAACAAATTGAAGAGTTGAAATTTCCTTTTCCTCCAAAGGAAATCCAAAGAGGTATTATCGATTTTTTAAATGATTTAAAAAACAACGATTTAACAAGTGATAAAGTATATTTTAATGAAATAATAGAATCGGAAATTATTTCATTACAAGAAAAGCAATTAACCACAAGTGAAATCTCAACCGAACTCACCCACCAACTCACTTTAGTAAAAAAATTACGTCAGCAATTATTGCAAGATGCTGTGCAAGGCAAACTAGTTGAGCAAAATAAAAATGACGAACCAGCAAGCGAATTACTGAAGAAGATAAAAGCCGAAAAAGAAAAACTGATTGCTGAAAAGAAACTAAAAAAAGAAAAGGAACTGCCACCTATCAAGCCCGAAGAAATCCCTTTTGAAATTCCTGAAAATTGGAGTTGGTGTAGGTTGGGCCAAATTTGCGATACAATTACAAAGGGTTCTTCACCTAATTGGCAAGGTGTTCAGTATGTAGATGAAGCTAAGGGGATATTATTTATCACAAGTAAGAACGTTGACAGTTTTAAAATAGACCTTTC
>CANFGZ010000171.1 GCA_947446585.1 Chitinophagaceae bacterium
ACAATTAATAACGAAAGATATCATTCATTGCTTTTAGAACTTGAGGAAGTTCCAGAAAAGATAAATGCTATTTTAAAAAATGCAAGCGCTTTAAAAGTTATTGCAGAAAAATATAAAGGCGCATCAGATTTTCTTTTTCTGGGCAGAGGATACAATTTTCCAATTGCATTAGAAGGCGCACTTAAACTTAAAGAGATTTCCTATATACATGCCGAAGGTTATCCAGCAGCAGAAATGAAACATGGTCCTATTGCTTTGGTAGATGAAAATCTTCCTGTAGTATTTATCGCTACTAAAGATGTATATCATGAAAAGATTGTAAGTAACATGCAGGAAATAAAAGCAAGGAAAGGCAAAATTATTTCCATCATTACAGAAGGTGATACTACCAGCCCTGAATTAAGTAATGATTATTTCGCTATCCCTCCTGCTGATGAATTAATCGCACCTATTCTAACTGTAATTCCTTTGCAGTTGCTTTCTTATTACGTAGGAACCGCAAAAGGGATAGATGTAGATAAACCTCGAAATCTTGCAAAAAGTGTTACCGTAGAATAAGAATTTCAAGGGCAGTTTACGCTGCCCTTTTTCATTTTATTACTTTTGCTTTTTCTGATCTTAAACTACAAAACCCGATTAAGTTTGATTACAAAGTGAGTCTTTGTAAGTTTTCAGCAGTTGGTCTACCCTTTCTTATTTATTCATTTTTATAAATCTATTTTTTTATACCAACACATTCATTTTCTTCTCCATTGCGCTCATTAAAAACTTCCTGAAAATTGAATTATAAATTGTATCTAAATCATTAACTTCATTCTCTAGAATCATTTAAAAAATTAACTACTTTAGGAATGAATTTGATCAATAAACACCCTGTCTCTGAAATAGGTTATAATTTTATAGAAAGTCAGTATCTACCAAAAGGCAAAGATGAATACCATCTGAGAAATCTTCAAAATAAAAAAAGAGGAAAGTTCCGTAAACTCAATGCTGCTGAAAAAGAAATATTGATTCAAAACAGAAACACCTCTGACAACTGGAACAATATCTTCGTTTCTGAAGAATTCAATCCGAATTTTATAAAAAACTCCAACTTTTTTGGTCTCATCAGAATTGGAAGCCTGAAGCCATTCTATCATGAGTTTCATAATTTCAAAATGCCCGAAGGTATTTATAACAGTACGATTATAAGTTCTGATATTGGAAACAATGTTTGTATAGACAATGTTAATTACCTGAGTCATTACATTATCGAAGAAGATGTAATGCTGGCTAATATCAATGAGCTGGCCACTACAGATAAAGCTAAATTTGGAAATGGCATTCTTAAAGATGGAGAGCAAGATGAAAAACAAAGAATGGTTATTGAAGTATGCAATGAAAATGGTGGCCGAAAAATAATCCCTTATAATGGAATGCTTGCAGGTGACGCATACATGTGGAGTAAATTCAGAGACGATAAAATACTGCTAGAAAAATTCAAAATACTAACCGAAAAGAAATTCGATAATCAACGAGGGTATTATGGAAAAATAGGTGCACGCACGGTAGTTAAAAATTGTCGAATAATAAAAGACACCTGGATAGGTTCTGATGCATACATTAAAGGAGCCAACAAACTCAAAAACATTACCATAAACAGCGATGCGGAAAGAAAGTCGCAGGTAGGTGAAGGATGCGAATTAGTAAATGGTATTGTAGGATATGGCTGCCGCATTTTTTATGGAGTAAAAGCCGTTCGTTTTATAACAGCATCTCATTCACAATTAAAGTATGGAGCCCGATTAATAAATTCTTATCTGGGAAACAATTCAACTATTTCCTGTTGCGAAGTATTGAACTCCATGATATTCCCTGCTCACGAACAGCATCATAATAATTCTTTTTTATGTGCTTCTTTGATTATGGGGCAAAGCAATATTGCTGCCGGCGCTACCATTGGAAGCAATCACAACAGCAGAAGCGCAGACGGAGAAATCGTTGCAGGAAGAGGCTTCTGGCCTGGTCTTTGCGTAAGCCTGAAACACAATTCTAAATTTGCATCTTTTACTATTCTCTCTAAAGGCGATTACCCTTCAGAGTTAAATATTCCTATTCCATTTGGCCTGGTAAGTAATGATGTAACGAATAACAGAATTGTAGTTATGCCTGCATATTGGTTTATGTACAATATGTATGCGCTTGCACGCAATGCCTGGAAATATATCGACAGAGATAGAAGAATTCAAAAGACACAACATATAGAATTCGATTATCTGGCACCTGACACTGTTAACGAAATATTTGATGCCCTTTACATTTTTGATAAATTGAATATCAATGAAAAAGGAGAAGCTGAAATTAACGGCTGGGAAAACAGTCCAAGGAAAACAATAATCACGAAAATACCACAGTCCATTTCAACATACCGGAAAATGATAAAAGTTTATGCCTGTATGCAAATGTTACAACAGATTTCAATAAATAAGATTAAGGATTTTGAATCTTTGAAAAATATTTTGAAATCTAATTCAAAGCGGAGCAAATGGATAAACATTGGTGGCCAGCTGATGAAAACAGATGCTGTTGAAAAATTAAAAGGACAAATCAAAAATAATAAAATAAAAAGCTGGGATGAAATACATAAGTTCTATCAGGTACAGGGAAAAAATTACGAATCTGATAAATTAAACCATGCTTACTCAAGTTTACTTGAATTAATGCAATTATCATCTAAAGAATTTACAGCTGGAATATTTAAAGAATTACTAATCGAAACGCTTGCCACAAAAGAATGGATGAACAGTGAGATTTTCAATACAAGAGCGAAAGACTATTCCAATCCTTACCGAAAAATGGTTTACGAAAATAATGCCGAAATGCTGAATGTTATTGGAAAAATTGAAGACAATGGATTTATCAATGAGCAAAGAGCGTCTTTCGAATCATTGAAGAAAGACATTACAGGCTTAATCAGAAGATGGAAATTAAAACAACCTGTTTAATCAATAAAATATTGAAGCGCCAGCTCGTATCCTCTTAATCCCAAACCGCTAATTACCCCTTTAGCCTTTCCGGAAACGTAAGATAGTTTTCTAAACTCTTCTCTTCCGAAAATATTAGAGATATGAACTTCTACCACTTTTGCAGATACTGCTGCTATTGCATCACCTATAGCCACTGACGTATGCGTGTATCCTCCGGGATTCAAAATAATACCATGAAATACATTTCCTGTTCTTTGTAATTCATTTATAATTTCGCCTTCTATATTACTTTGAAAACAACTAAACTCAATAGCCGGATATTTATTAGAAAGCTTTTTAAAATATTCCTCAAAAGACTGCTGACCATATATGTCCGTTTCTCTTTTTCCAAGAAGATTCAGATTTGGGCCATTGATTATTGCAATTTTCATTTTATAAATACATATTAATTCATCATCGAAATAAATTCATCAAACAAGTAACGACTGTCGTGAGGACCAGGCGTAGCCTCAGGATGATATTGAACCGAAAATGCTTTTTTGTTTTTCATTCTAATCCCTTCAATACTGTTGTCATTTAAATTAATGTGAGTAACCTCTATATTGTTGTTATTTTTAACAGCATCTGGATCCACCCCAAATCCATGATTCTGAGTAGTAATTTCCGATTTCCCTGTAATGATATTTTTTACAGGATGATTTAATCCTCTATGTCCATGATGCATTTTAAACGTAGGTATATCATTGGCAAGAGCCATCAACTGATGTCCCAAGCAAATGCCAAACAAGGGTTTATCAGAATCGATAATTTGCTTAACCGTTTTTATTGCATAGGTCATTGGAGCAGGATCACCCGGACCATTGCTGATGAAGTACCCAGAAGGATTGAATTTCTGCAGTTCTTCAAAACTTGTTTTAGCATTAAAAACTTTTAAATAAGCACCTCTTTCGGCTAGGCAGGTTAAAATATTTTTCTTCACCCCAAAGTCAAGAACGGCGATTCTTAAATTACTGCTTTCATTTCCTATCGTGTAGGGCTTACTGGTAGAAACCATCGAAGCCAGTTCCAGTCCATTCATAGATGGAACCTTTTTCAACTCCTCTTTCAATTTTTCTATATTCAATTCTTCTGAAGAAATAATACAATTCATTGCACCCTTGGTTCGGATATGAGCAACCAGCGCTCTTGTGTCTACCTGATCAATGGCAACAATATTTTGAATTTCTAAATACTGTTGTAAAGAATCGTCGGCTAAAAACCTGCTGTATTTCTCTTCCAGATTTCTACCTATGATTGCTTTCACTTTTACACTAGAACTTTCTACATCTTCAGCACGAATACCATAGTTGCCCACATGAACACTGTTCATGATTAAGACTTGTCCATAATAACTGGGATCGGTAAATACCTCTTGATATCCGGTCATTCCGGTATTGAAACAAATCTCTCCTGTTGCGATTCCTATTTTACCAAAAGCATTGCCATTAATTACGGTGCCATCTTCAAGCACCAATACTGCGTTTTTTTTATTTTGATGTTCCATTTTTGAAAAGTTATACAAAGAAAGTAAACTCAGTTTGTTTTATAAAATAAAAAAGCCCCGAAAAAATATCGGGGCTATATAATTTATAATTTGTTCATTTTACGCTTCTGAAGTTTCGTCTGCAGATGCTTCAGTTTCTCCATCAGTTGCGGCAGCTTTCTTTTTACCACCTGAACGACGAGTTTTTTTAACGGCAGTTTCTTCTGTTTGAGCAATTCCTTTACCATAGATTTCATTGAAATCAACCAATTCAATCATAGCCATTTCAGCGTTATCTCCGATACGTGCGCCCAATTTGATAATACGGGTATATCCACCTGGACGATCAGCAACCTTTGGCGCAATTACAGTAAACAATTCCTTTACTGCAAGTTTATCATTTAAATAACTGAAAACAATACGATGATTATGCATAATCGATTCTTTGCTTTCTGTTGCTTTAGTTTTTGTAATTAGCGGCTCGATGTAAACGCGAAGAGCTTTTGCCTTTGCTAATGTAGTAGTGATTCTTTTGTGAGTAATCAACTGGCAACCTAAGTTCATCAGCAAAGATCTTCTGTGAGATGCTGTTC
>CANFGZ010000172.1 GCA_947446585.1 Chitinophagaceae bacterium
AGTGCTGGTATAAAGATTCATAAAGTATTTACCAGAATTTTTTGCAGAGAGTAAAATATTTAATTTCTTGTCTGCAACTGGATTAGGATAAATCAGTACTTCTTGATTTTTTCCTCCTCCATTAATTTTGAGGATTGAGCTGTATTGAACATCTCCAGCTAAGCCGGTTGCTTTAACTCTGTAATAATTGTCTCCTTTGAAAAAACTTCCATCAATCGATTGATAACTTCTCAAACTTCCAGAATTTGTAGCTAAGGCATTGTAAATTGAAGAGAAATGAATTCTGTCAAAAGAACGCTCCAATGAATACTCCCTCATTCCAGTTTCATTATTTACAGACCAGTTAAGTTCAATTTTATTATTAATTAGTCTACCATTAAATCCATTGAACAAAGTTGCCAAAGGAGAAAGTGATGGGTTTTTAAATACAATTCTGAATCTATCAGGGGCATATGATCCTGCTGTGCTGGTAATATCAAAATTGAAAATATTTTGACTATTGAGCAGCATTGGTGTTGAAGTATGCAAATATGCATCTTCAAAGAAACCTGTTAATCCTGGATGTTCCAAATTATAAGTTGTTACAATGAGGCGATAAGATCTAATCTGCATATTCCACATATAAAAAAATGTAGTATCTGCAGCGTAAATTCTCTGGCGTTGTTCAATTGATAATCTTGAAGCATTTCGAAGTATGCCGAAATTTTCTCCAAAATTGCTCATTTTAAGGGCATCATCAGTAGTGCCGTTAGAATAGCTATCGTTATAATTAGTAAGATTACCATCAGCAAGATTTGTAGTTCCGTTAGTATTCAGCTGATATAATGTGGCCCTCATTGTTTCCTGAGGCGTTGGACTTGCGCTCGGTGATTGAGCAAAAGTCTGTTCAATTGTTGTAATGGATATTGCAAATAACAATAGCAATTTCCAGTTTTTAGGCAGTGTAGTTGATGTTTTCACGTTATTAATTTTCATTACGGAATGGGATACAACAATTAAAACGCAGATTGAGTAAAAATATTATGCTGTTGTTAAATAATATCTGAGCAAATTGGAAATAAAATGAGATAGCCATTAATTAAAAAGGCAGTATATAATACCAAATAACACCGAGGTAAATAATGATTTTTGTGGCCAAACTTTAAAAAATATTGATTTTCAGATTTTTTTTTCAAAATTATTTTCCATAAAACATTTTACCCTTATCTTTGCCGTCCTTAAACGGAAAGGGAGCATAGCTCAGCTGGTTTAGAGCATCTGCCTTACAAGCAGAGGGTCCGCGGTTCGAACCCGTGTGCTCCCACAACGAAACCTCACTCAACAACATGGGTGAGGTTTTTTTATTGGCAAAAATGTACAATAAAATAACTTTTCCTATAACTTTGCTCTACATATGATAAAAGACTCATCATACCATCCTCAATACGACGAGCAAATCGATACTGATGTTTTAACTGAGATCGAACCTCCTTATCAATTATTAATCTGGAATGACGATATCAATACTTTTGAATGGGTTATTGATACGCTAATTGAAATATGTGGTCATACAAAAGAACAAGCCGAACAATGTGCCATGCTTATTCATTACAAGGGAAAATATCCTGTAAAGAAAGATTATTACGAAGCCCTAAAGCCTCAATGTGAAGCGATTAATGACAGAAATATAAATGCAACTCTGGAAATAATGGCCTGATGATAACTTCTCCTTATTTTTTTTATTGATTTTTTTCTACTTTGAAAACTCAAATCCTTATTCCACTTTTGTCTTTTTCAATGTTTTTAAGATATGAGATTCTCCCCCATTCTGCAGAATTTTTTCAAACAATTTTACAGTAGCATTTGCATCTCCCATGGCCCGATGACGATCTTCAATGTCAATCCCCAGGCTATTGCATAAATTACCCAAACTATAAGAATTTAATCCCGGAAAAATCTTTCTGCTTAATCTTACTGTGCAAAGTTTATCAGTATATAATTCATATCCACACATCCTCAATTCATTCTTTACAAATGAAAAATCAAAACTTACATTATGTGCAACAAATACGGTATTGGTAAGCACCTTAAATACCTGAGCGGCAATTTCATCAAATGCAGGCGCTATAGCTACCATGGCGTTGCTAATTCCAGTCAGTGAAGTAATAAAGCCAGGGATAGGCCTTCGAGGATTTACGAGTGTATGAAATTTATCCACTACTTCAATTCCATTGTGAACGATGATGGCAATCTCTGTAATATTATTCCCCACCGAATATCCTCCTGTGGTTTCGATATCTACAATTGAATACATTTTTTAAATATTGGGGGTTAAGGTATCACTTATTTCAGAATAATTACGCCTTTGATTCTGTATTTTTGCACACGAATAATAAAAAAGAAACTACCCACAAAAAAATGGAATTAACTAAAAATTTCGAACATCAGTCTGCAGAACAAAAATGGTACAGCCATTGGATGCATAAACAATATTTCAAAAGCATCCCCGATGGACGCGAGCCTTACACTATTGTAATGCCTCCGCCTAATGTTACTGGCGTTTTACATATGGGTCATTGCCTTAATAATACTATTCAAGATATTTTAGTGCGTCGGGCAAGAATGACCGGAAAAAATGCCTGCTGGGTTCCGGGTACTGATCATGCTTCTATAGCTACAGAAGCAAAAGTTGTAGCTATGCTTAGAGAAAGAGGAATTACAAAATCTTCTTTAAGCAGAGACGAATTTTTATCCTATGCCTGGGAATGGAAAGAAAAATATGGCGGCATCATCCTGCAACAATTGAAAAAATTGGGCTGTAGTCTCGACTGGGACCGCACCAGTTTTACAATGGATAAAGGGTATTACGACTCAGTAATAAAAATATTTGTTTCTCTTTACAATAAAGGCGTTATCTATCGTGGAAAAAGAATGATCAACTGGGATGTAAAAGCACTTACAGCTCTCAGTGATGAAGAAGTGATTCGTAAAGAAACCAGACAAAAACTATATCATTTAAAATATGCCATCGAAGGCACAAACGATTTCATCATCATTGCCACTGTGCGTCCGGAAACCATTATGGGCGATACCGCAATATGTGTTCACCCTGAAGATGAAAGATACAAACACTTACATGGGAAATTCGCCTTTGTACCGTTAATCAATAGACGCATTCCAATTATTGCTGACGAATACGTAACCATGGACTTCGGAACAGGCGCGCTAAAAGTTACTCCTGCTCATGACATTAATGATTATACACTCGGCCAAAAACATCATCTCGAAGTAGTTGATGTTTTTAATGATAATGGCACTATCAGTGAAGCCGCACAGATTTATGTGGGTATGGAGAGATTTGAGGTTCGTAAAAAAATCGCCATTGAACTCGAGGAAAAAGGTATCCTTTTAAAAACTGAAGAATATACCAGTGAAGTTGGTTACAGTGAGCGCACTGACGTTGTAGTAGAGCCGAGATTAAGTTTGCAGTGGTGGCTGAGCATGAAGGACATCTCCTCGCCTGCCCTTAAAGCTGTAATGGAAGAAGAAATAAAATTCTATCCTTCCAAATTTAAAAATGTTTACCGCCACTGGATGGAAAATATTAAAGACTGGTGTATCAGCAGGCAGTTATGGTGGGGACATAGAATTCCGGCCTGGTTTGACATCAATGGAAAATTTGTAGTCGCCGAAAATGAAGCAGCAGCTATTGCTCAATTCGAAATAGAACATGGAATTACCAATGCTACTTTGAAACAAGACGAAGATTGTTTGGACACCTGGTTCAGCAGCTGGCTTTGGCCATTTGAAGTCTTCAAAGGATATAGCCAACCGAAAAACGAAGAAATAAAATATTACTATCCAACAAACACATTGGTTACTGCACCTGAAATAATTTTTTTCTGGGTTGCCCGAATGATAATGGCTGGCTTTGAATATATGGATGCCAAACCTTTTCAGGAAGTATATTTTACAGGAATAGTAAGAGATAAACAAGGAAGAAAAATGAGCAAGAGCTTGGGTAATTCTCCCGACCTACTCAATTTGATTGATCAATATGGCGCAGATGCCACTCGCTTCGGTATTATGATTGCCTCTCCTGCAGGTAATGATATTTTGTTTGATGAATCCGCTTTAGAGCAAGGCAGAAATTTCAATAACAAAATATGGAATGCACTTAAGCTGATTAAAATGTGGGAAGGGCGACAATCAAAAGATGATTTTAATGAAAGCAGTTTTGCTATTGACTGGTTCGGAAACAGACTAAATGAAGTTAGCCTTGAAGTAGAAATTATGATGCAACAATTTCGCTTGAGTGAGGCACTTAAAACTGTTTATTCATTAATTTGGGATGATTTCTGTAGTTGGTATCTGGAATGGATCAAGCCCGGGTTTGAACAACCTATCAATACCTCTGTTTACAATAAAACAATAGGCTATTTTAGCGAGTTAATGCAATTGTTACACCCTTTCATGCCTTTCGTTTCGGAAGAAATCTATCACCTCTTGCAAGAAACAACCGAAGATTTATGCGTGAGACAGTATAAAACAGCAATAACTCCCGACAAAACTATTTTAGAAAAAGGATTGCTACTTAAAAACACCATTAGTGGATTGAGAGATGTTAGAAACAAACAACAATTAAAACCAAAGGAAAGCATCCGCTTATTTATACAAACTGAAAACAAAGTGGTTTTTCAATCTATTGAAAGTATACTTTCTAAACAGATCAATGCAATTTTGATTGACTTCACTTCAGAAAACGTAGCTAATTCATTTACTACGGTAATTGGAAAAGATAAATTTTATGTAGTTTCCGAACAACCTGTTGACACTGCCAATCAAAAGTCTGATCTGGAAAAAGAGTTAACCCATTTGAAAGGATTCCTTATCTCTGTAGAGAAAAAACTAAACAATGAGAAATTTGTTCAGAATGCAAAGCCTGAAGTATTGGCATTAGAACAAAAAAAGAAAGCTGATGCAGAAACAAAGATTAAAGTAATCGAGGAAAGCTTAGCTAATCTTGTGAATTAACTACTATGAATCGGAATTGAAAGTTAATTAGCAGGTTTCAAATAAATTGTTTTGTATATTGGATC
>CANFGZ010000173.1 GCA_947446585.1 Chitinophagaceae bacterium
ACGTTTTCCTAACAAATTCTGACGGAAACGACCTTGTTTACCTTTCAATACATCACTCAATGATTTCAAAGCTCTTCCACCTTCTGCTTTTACAGCATTTGATTTACGGCTGTTATCAAATAATGAATCGATTGACTCTTGCAACATACGCTTTTCATTACGCAAGATTACTTCTGGAGCTTTAATCTCTAACAAACGCTTTAAACGGTTGTTACGAATAATCACACGACGATATAAATCATTCAAATCAGAAGAAGCGAAACGTCCGCCATCCAATGGAACCAATGGTCTTAGTTCTGGTGGAATAACCGGAATATATTGCATCACCATCCACTCGGGGCGATTAACGATTCTTGTATTGGCTTCACGGAAACTTTCTACAACGCTTAGACGCTTAAGAGCATCGGCTTTACGTTGCTGAGATGTTTCTGTGGCAGCTGAATTACGCAAGTCAAAACTCAATTGATCCAAATCCAAACGCTCCAACATAGCATGAACTGCTTCAGCACCCATTTTAGCGATGAACTTATTTGGATCTTCATCTGGTAACATTTGGTTGTCTTTTGGCAAAGCATCCAATATGTCCAAATAATCTTCTTCAGTTAATAAATCGGCATAGTTCTGTCCTTTGTCTGCTCTGATACCTGGTTGAATCACCACAAATCTTTCATAGTAAATGATGGTTTCTAATTTCTTAGAACTCATTCCTAGTAGATAACCGATTTTGTTTGGCAATGATTTGAAATACCAAATATGAACGACAGGAACTACCAATTTGATATGTCCCATTCTTTCACGACGAACTTTCTTTTCAGTGACTTCAACACCGCAACGATCACACACGATACCCTTGTAACGAATACGCTTGTACTTTCCGCAAGCACACTCATAATCTTTTACTGGTCCAAAAATTCTTTCGCAAAACAGGCCATCTCTTTCTGGCTTGTAAGTACGATAGTTGATGGTTTCGGGTTTAATTACTTCACCGTAGCTTCTTTCGAGGATACTGTCCGGAGAAGCCAAGCCAATGGTAATTTTGGAAAATGCTGCTCTAGGACGGTTTTCTTTTTTGAATGCCATATTATTTTCAGATAAATGTTATTGTTATAAATTTTTGTTGCGAATGAAAATGAATATTTTAATTACTCAAATTTCAAATCAAGACCCAAACCTCTTAATTCATGAACCAATACATTGAATGATTCAGGAATTCCTGCTCTTGGAATATTGTCGCCTTTAACAATTGCTTCATAAGTTTTTGCTCTTCCGATGATGTCATCAGATTTGAGCGTCAACAATTCCTGCAAAATGTTAGATGCGCCATAAGCTTCAAGTGCCCATACTTCCATCTCTCCAAAACGCTGACCACCAAACTGAGCCTTACCCCCCAAAGGTTGTTGGGTTATCAAACTATATGGTCCGATAGAACGTGCGTGCATTTTGTCATCAACCATGTGATGCAACTTAATCATATAGATAATTCCAACGGTTGCCTTCTGATCGAAACGATCTCCGGTTTCTCCATCGAATAAATAAGTATGACCAAATTTTGGCAATGTAGCTTTTTCAATTTGTTCAGCGATTTCATCTACAGAAGCACCATCGAAAATTGGTGTCGCAAAACGAACGCCTAATTTTTCTCCGGCCCATCCCAATGCTGTTTCATAAATCTGACCAAGGTTCATACGACTAGGTACGCCCAATGGGTTCAATACGATATCAACAGGAGTTCCATCTTCAAGGAATGGCATATCTTCCTGACGAACGATTTTGGCTACAATACCTTTGTTACCATGACGACCCGCCATTTTATCACCCACTTTCAACTTACGTTTTACGGCGATATAAACTTTAGCAAGTTTTAATACGCCTGCAGGTAACTCATCTCCGATAGAAATATTGAATTTCTCCCTTTTGAATCTTCCTAACTCTTCGTTGTATTTGATACTAAAGTTGTGTAATAAAACATTGATTAAATCATCCGTTTTAGCATCACCGGTCCAACCCAATGGATTTACATTTTGGAAATCAATACCTGAAATGTTTTTTGCATTAAATTTTGCACCCTTTCCAATCATAACTTCACCAAAATTGTTGCTTACGCCCTGACTAGTCATGTCTTTCAACAAGCTTAGCAATTTGTTTTGCAATAACTCTAATAAGTCTGTCTCATTTTTTTCATGAGTTTTTTCAATCTTCTCGATAAGTGCTTTCTCTCTGACTTTTGTGTTTTTATCTTTTTTCGCGCGTTGGAATAATTTTTTATTAATTACCACCCCTTCGGTTCCGCTTGGTGCTTTTAATGATGCATCTTTTGCGTCTCCTGCTTTATCACCAAAAATGGCGCGTAATAATTTTTCTTCTGGAGTAGGATCACTTTCTCCTTTAGGAGTAATCTTCCCAATGATAATATCTCCTTCTTTAATAGCGGCACCTATTCTGATGATACCATTTTGATCCAGATCTTTTGTTGCTTCCTCACTAACGTTCGGAATATCCGGAGTCAATTCTTCCTCACCTAATTTAGTATCACGAACTTCAGTTTCAAATTCACTGATATGGATAGACGTAAACAAATCTTCTTTCACAACTTTTTCACTGATCACGATAGCATCCTCGAAGTTGTAACCTTTCCATGGCATGAAGGCCACTTTAAGATTTCTGCCGAGAGCCAGCTCTCCTCCCTTAGTTGCATATCCTTCAGTAAGAAAATCACCATCATTTACTTTCTGTCCTTTCGAAACTGCAGGACGTAAATTGATACAAGTTTCCTGATTGGTACGAACGAATTTTGTTAGTTTATAAATTTTCAAATCATCTTCAAAGCTTACTAATTGCTGAGTTTCTGAACGTTTATAACGAACATGAATTTCATTAGCATCAACGTACTCGATGGTTCCGTCTCCTTCTGCATGAATTTGAATTCTTGCATCACGGGCGGCTTTTGCTTCTAAACCGGTACCCACAATAGGAACTTCAGGCTTAATCAAAGGAACGGCCTGACGTTGCATGTTTGATCCCATCAACGCACGATTGGCATCATCATGTTCAAGGAAAGGAATCAAAGATGCACTCAATCCTACAATTTGATTGGGTGCCACATCCATGAATTCCACTTCAGCTTTATCTAAAATCGGGAAATCACCTGTTTGTCTGGATTTGATTTTATCTTCAACGAAATTACCTTTAGGATCAAGTTCAACGTTTGCCTGGGCAATTTTAGCTGTATCTTCTTCTTCAGCACTCAGGAAAGTAATTTTCTTCATATCCACTTTTCCGTTCTCTACTTTACGATAAGGAGTTTCAATGAAGCCCATATCGTTAATTTTAGCATGAACGCACAAGGTAGAAATCAAACCAATGTTTGGTCCCTCCGGAGTTTCGATTGTACACAAACGACCATAATGAGAATAGTGAACATCTCGAACCTCAAAACCGGCTCTTTCTCTACTCAAACCACCGGGTCCAAGTGCTGATATACGACGCTTATGAGTAATTTCACTTAAAGGATTGGTTTGATCCAAAAATTGAGACAACTGAGATGTTCCAAAGAATGAATTAATAACAGAAGAAAGTGTTCTTGCATTAATCAAATCTACAGGAGTAAAGACTTCATTATCGCGTACATTCATTCTTTCACGGATAGTTCTGGCCATACGAGCCAAGCCCACACCAAACTGAGCGTATAACTGCTCTCCTACTGTACGAACACGTCTATTACTTAAGTGATCAATATCATCCACTTCGCTTTTACCATTAGTTAAAAGAACCAGATATTTAACGATTGAAATGATATCTTCTTTGGTTAATACTTTTTTCTCTATTGGGTAATTTAATCCCAAACGACGGTTAATTTTATAACGACCCACTTCTCCAAGATCGTAACGTTTGTCGCTGAAGAATAATTTATCAATAATACCTCTTGCTGTTTCATCATCAGGAGCATCGGCGCCACGCAATTGCTTGTATATATGCTGAACGGCTTCTAATTCAGAGTTAGAGGTATCTTTATTAAGTGTGTTATAAATAATTGCGTAATCGCCACTAACTTCTTCTTTTTGAACAAAAATGCTTTTGGTTTGCATTTCAAGAATGGATGCGATATTGGCTTCATCAAGAATGCTATCTCTTTCTAAAATAACTTCATTACGCTCTAAAGAAACGACCTCGCCGGTGTCTTCATCAACAAAATCTTCTACCCAGGTACGCAAAACACGAGCAGCCAACCTTTTTCCTATGTGTTTCTCGAGTGTTTTTTTATCGGCTTTAATTTCGTCGGCCATTCCAAAAAGTTCCAGAATGTCTTTATCAGTTTCAAAACCTATCGAACGCAATAATGTAGTTACGGGGAATTTTTTCTTACGATCGATATAAGCGAACATGACATTGTTGATATCTGTTGCGAATTCCATCCAAGCGCCTTTAAAAGGAATCACCCTTGCAGAATAAATTTTTGTTCCGTTTGGATGAACAGACTGACCAAAAAATACTCCTGGTGAACGATGAAGCTGACTAACTACAACTCTTTCTGCTCCGTTTATTACAAAGGTTCCACGTGGAGTCATGTAAGGAATATTTCCTAAGAATACATCCTGTACGATAGTTTGAAAATCTACGTGCTCTTCATCATTACAACTTAAGCGAAGCTTAGCTTTCAGCGGAACAGCGTAAGTCAATCCTCTTTCTATACATTCTTCAATAGTATAGCGTGGTGGATCTACGAAGTAATCAAGAAATTCCAATACGAAAATATTTCGTGTATCCGTAATGGGGAAATTTTCTTTAAACACTCGGAATAAACCCTCAACATTTCGCTTGTCGGGAGTTGTTTCCAACTGAAAGAAATCTTTAAATGATTGTATCTGGATTCCCAGTAAATCAGGTTGCTCTGCAATAAGTTCAACTTTTCCGAAATTGAAGCGTTTAGCAGCGGTTGTTTTAGATGCAGACATATGTAATATAAAACTTTTTAGTGTAGACCTTTTAATATTATGTTGAGGGCATACGCCACCAATCCTAAATTAAAGGACGGCGAAGTTAGGTAATAATTA
>CANFGZ010000174.1 GCA_947446585.1 Chitinophagaceae bacterium
ATTACCACTTTCATCATACGCATTGCCATTGAAAGGGTAGTAAGCAACAAGGCCGTTGGTGAGGGTGGCGGGTTGTTCAGCTGATTGCGCACAATAAATGTTTTGCCAATATCCGTAAGCATAAATCTGCAAACATTTTGTAGTGGTGTTGAAGATTTGCAAACCCTCAGCCGGAGTAGCGATGGCGTTTCTTTGAGTTGTGGTCATCCTCGGTGGCAAAAAACCTTGGGAAGAACTTTTAATTTCCAAAGCAGCGGATGAATCGGGATTTGTGGTGCCGATTCCAACGTTTTGGGAGTAGGATATTATAGAAGAAAAAATGAGGAATAAGAATAAGGTTTCCTTTTTCATTTTATATAATTAATGCGTTGCCAAATAAGTGATTTCTTCTTGGGTGAGGGCGCGGTTGTAAATGCGGATGTCGTCAAAGCTTCCTACAAATTGGCCAGTTGGAGTCCCATTTGGTGTAAAAGAGTTTCCAAATCCAGAATTTGGATATATAATATCAAATCCATTACTTGGTCTTATATTTTGAATTGAACTTATTAAACCAGTTTTAACTAGTACTCTATCAACATAAAGTCTCGGAACATGTGAACTATAAACTAGAATAATATTATGCCAGCCATTTAAATTCGAAGATGGGGCATATACCAGCGGTGAACTAATAAATAAGTGAGTATGTTCTGTAATGTCGATTTGGTTTGAACCAACATTAATTCCAACTCCAGCATTTAATGATTGATTACCCCAATTAGCGCCATGAGAAGGATGAATAATTGATTGTTGACCAAACCCTTCTAAACCTGATACACCTTCGGGAATTATTAAATCTGTTGATTGAGGATTAGCCCATAGACTAATTGTGAATGTGTTCGAAATATTTTGTAAAACACTTTGTGTTTTTATGTACTGATTATTTGAATTTGTTGCGTAAGAAGAATTTGAGTAACCAAACCTATCTGTTGTTAATGTCGCACCATTCACCGTCCCATTATTTCCATTACCACTCTCATCATTCGCATTGCCATTGAAAGGGTAGTAAGCTACAAGGCCGTTGGTGAGGGTGGTGGGTATGGTGTCTTTGATGCAGCGAATTGTATAGCCACAATTTTTGCTGCCATCTGGTGCAATCATCAGACTAGAATACTCAGCGTAAAGTGAATAGTTCCAAGCCCAAGAAGCATTTATGTTATTATCAGTTGAGCACCACCAAACACCAATATGGCCAAAGTGGCCAAATAATCCGTCGAAATTTCGGAATCCAGCTGGAAGACCGGTAAAACTAGAACTATTAGTCGCATCTGTATTTGGAATATTCCAATGTGTTGTACCACTTTCTTTCATTTTTCCACCGGCAATTGTCGCCCCACCCAAACAATTTGCTAAGGAGTTCCATTCTCCATCTCTCGGCACATGCCATCCCTCCGGCGCCAATCCCCTCGCATCATTCACCGCATACCAATTGTATAACTTACCATAAGTGGCTCCGTATGTGGCACTTTCATAATTATACCAGCACCAGGCACCAGTTGTAAGTGATGCCCATTGAGCAGGATCTGTTACTTGAGGTATGATATCGCCGTTGCGGTAATGAGATACATTTAAATTTTTGGCAGTCCATGTTTGGTTGCAGATTTTTACTGTCGGGTATGCATTGCCGTCAATATCGGTTATTATTGTTGTGTCTGTGTTTATTGGATTAGGTGCTGCTGTGGCACAATATATCGGCTGCCATCTTCCTTTGGCAAATATTTCCAGGCAATCAGTAGTGGTATTGTAAATCTGTAAACCAATGGCCGGATTGGTAATGGCGTTTCTTTGTGTTGTGGTCAATCTTGGTGGCAAAAATCCTTGTGATGAACTTTTAATTTCCAAAGCAGCGGATGAATCGGGGGTGGTGGTGCCTATGCCTACGTTTTGGGAATAAGAAGATAAGGAACAAAAAATTAGAATTAAGAAACCAAAAAAATTATTCATACAAAAGGCTTATAGTTTTTCATTAATCGCACCAAAGGAATACACTTTATGTTATATAAAAAAATTTTGTATTAATTTTTTTACATCTAAATTTGACAAACTTAATTTTTGATTCATTCCCCCAATACTAACTAAAATCAACATCGTGCGTAAACTTTTACTGCTCATCATTATTTCTATTTTCAGTGTTACAACTTTTGCTCAGCTTTATGTAGGTCCTTCGGCGATCTTTCACATGCAAAGCGGAAGCACGGTTCATGTCAGCGGGTTGACCCTTCAACCTTCCTCTGCCATAACCCTCACCAACACTACATTGCAGAGAAACACAGCAACAGTTGCCGATTTTTCTGTTCCTCATATTCAAAGAGCATATCAGTTTACCAATGTAACCGACAGCTTCAAAGGAACCATCAGATTTAATTATGCGGATTCAGAATTGAATAGCATATCAGAAAGTATTTTATCATTAGGTATTTACAATGCAAACACATGGTCAACTTTTACTCCTGCTTCGAGAGATGCCTCTGGTAATATTGTAGTAACATCAGGATTGACGGGCGTTCCCCTTAATGAACTCACCCTTGCCAATCCATTTGCGTTGTTTCCATTAAGCGTCGATTCTATTTTAGGCAACAAAAATGTTTGCGGCAATATGGGTATTGGAGACAGTGCGGTGTATTCTATAAACGCCGTTAATGCCAATACCTATGCATGGTCGGTTTCTAATGCAACTACAATGGGAATAAGCCCGGTAAGAAACGGCAGTACTATAAAAATTAAATTTGCTTCTACATTTACATCAGGAACTATTACTGTTGTGATAACAGGCGTTAATGGTGATGTTATCACCAAGACGTTGTCTGTAAGCAAAACCGTTCCAGGCACACCGGCGGGTATTACAGGAGTTAATGGCAGTGCAGCTGTAACTTATATTTGTCCATATATTGGTGGTGCCAATGTGACCTATGTGGCAACGCCTCCTTTAACCAATGCAGCTGCCGTAATTGCCTATCGATGGACCTTGCCCACCGGCTCCCAACTGGTAAGTGTAAACGCTGCCGACTCAAGTAGTATTACAATAAGATATCCTGCCAGACCTACAACATTTACGTTGTCTGTATTGGCTGTTTCTGGTTGTGGCAAAAGTGCTGCTAAATCAATAATTTTAAATGCTACTTTACCAGCAGCCCCATCAGTAATAACAGGTTTAACTAATGTTTGCTCCGCTTTTGGAAGTGCATCACAAAGTGGTAATGTATCATACAGCATTGCAGCTGTCAATAATGCGGCTTCTTATTTATGGGCTGTTCCTGCTGGCGCCACATTAATTTCTGGACAGGGTACTACAAGTATCAATGTAGTTTTTGCTTCTACTTTTGTTTCAGGTAATATAACGGTTCAGAGTATTAGTCCTTGTGGCAATAGTTTGGCAAAATCGCTAACTGTTTACAAAAGAATAGCTGCCGCGCCTTCAATTGTTGCAGAAACATTCAATTGTAATGTTGCGTTGATTCCGGCTAAAACATCTGTTTGTGGATACAGTTCAGCTGTTTACCGAATCAAAAAAGTCACTTATGCAACTTCATATTTGTGGACAATGAAAAATGGAACTTATGCAACCATCTCTCATGAGAGTGCGTCCGGAATAAATGACACTTCAGTTACTGTTACTTTTTTGGATGGCTTTACCAAAGATTCATTGCAGGTGCAGGCAGTAACAGCTTGTTCAATCAGCGCAGTTAAAAATACGTTGTTGTCTGCTGTTAATGCGGCTCCGGCAGTTACTGCAATCTCCGGTTCATTGATGCCATGCATTGGAATGGTTGAAACATATACAGCCAGCGCTTCTGCACCAACGACTGCGCAATCACCTATTGTAGTTTATAGATGGGTAAAACCAAATTACACCACAATCACCAGTGCCACTGCAGATAGCTCATCCATAACAGTTTCTTTCAACGCTGGATATAAAGGTGGAGTGATTACAGTAAAAGGGCAAACAGCTTGTGGTATTGCAGGTACGGCAAAGTCAATTTCTTTAAAGTATCTGACACCAACTCCAATAAGTATTACATCCAGTACAGGATTGTATAATGCCTGTGAAGGAGATGAAATTACTTATACTGCTGTTGTTTCTGCTCCCAGCGCTTCACAAATGGCTGCTATAAAATACAGATGGACTAAACCTAACTATACAACGATAATAAGTGCATCATCAGATAGTCTATCAATCACATTGCAATTCAATACAGGTTTTACAGGAGGAAGCGTAACGGTAAAAGGCCAAACTGCCTGTGGTGCGATGGGTGCTGCCAAATCGCAAGCACTTACGCATAACAGTTGTTCGACGGGTACAAGTAACCTTCCAATTACAAAATCAACAACTCCAACTATTGATTCAAAAGATTTTAATGTTTCTGTATTTCCGAATCCTACATCTACAATGTTTACATTACGTGTGGATGGAGCAAAAGCAGTTTCATCAGTAAGCGTGTTTGATATACAGGGAAGGTTATTGCAGCAAGTGAAGATAAATCCGTATGAAAAAATACAAATCGGCTCGAAGCTTAACCCCGGTGCATATTTGCTGGAAGTGAGAGAAGGGGAAAAGGTGAAGACAGTGAGGGTGGTGAAATATTAAACGGCCCGCTCAATCTTCAGAAGGGGGCAGATATTTTGTTTTGTTATTAGTTTTTGAATTTTTATTTGTGTGTAAAATCCAACTTTTACATTTTACATTGGATATTTTACATTTTACATTCAAATAAAAACCTTTTGAACTCCTGTCTGCCGACAGGCAGGCATTGAACTTCTGAAACCTTTGAAACTATCTTTTCTGAAATTTAAAAAACATAATCATGCGCATACTTTTTTCATTTTTACTTTTTACTTTTTCATTCGCCTCCAACGCACAAATACCTTCTTATGTTCCTACAAATGGATTGGTAGGTTGGTGGCCATTTAATGGCAATGCAAATGACGAGAGTGGTAATGGGAATAATGGGAGTTTTACCGGATTAAGTTGCGAGACATGTGGAATGGTAGTCGCTCCGCCAAT
>CANFGZ010000175.1 GCA_947446585.1 Chitinophagaceae bacterium
AGCACTCAATTCATCAAACCATTGTTTCCATTGAGGAACGGCTCTTCCGTAGGTGATGCGATGAGTAGCATCGGCGCCTGCAGAAAAAGCTTCCACTTTATCGTTGCCCATGGCTTTTTGCCAGTTGTATGGAGTTCTTGCCAAGCCAATTGTAAGACATTCATCAATGTCGCCATAATACATATGTACAGGTGTTTTCACATCCCAGCGATAAGGATGCATATCAGAAATAAGTTTTCCATAAGCGGATTGTTTGAAATAAGCAGGATCGAAATATTCGGGACGAATCAATTTAAGCAGATCCATTGGAAAATCTTTATACTCAACTGTTGTATCTTTCATGTAAATCCTTTTAGCTATTGTGTATTGTTCATCAGTAAATACGCCTTTAGCCAAACCAGGAATCTGATAATATTCTTCAAAAGCAAATGCAGTAAGAATAAACATTGTAGTTACCCATGGTGCATCAATTTTTCTTGGATGAGAAAGAAATCCGTTGGTCATTACAAAGCCATCACATTGAGCAGCTGCTGTACCTGCAGCTTTTACTTTTATACCAGACGCTTCTAATTTTTCAAGAAACGCCATGGTAATCACACCTCCCTGCGACCAACCCGTGATGAAGAAATCTGTAATGCTGATGTTTTCTTTTGCCAGGATAATTTTAGCTGCTTCATACATATCGTAAGACGCTTGAACCTGACTATTGATAACGATGTAAGAATCTTTTTCTTTTGAACTGCCCAATCCGAAATAATCGGGTCCAATTACCACATATCCCTGACCGGCAAATTGTGCGATCATAAATTGGGTTTCCCAGGATTTATCGATAGTTGAGGGAACACCCATGGTGCCATAAATAGTTCCATGTTGATAAGAAACCAAAGGCATTGATTTGGCTCCTGTAACCGGAATTGCGATAAGGCCAGAAGCTACTGTAGGTCTGTTATTTTGTTCAGGCACTACAGAGTTATATTCAACTCTATAAAGTTTTACAGCATTTTTTGCAGCTGTGTATGTTTCTTTTGATTCAATAATTTCCGGAACTTCTTTATTGAGTATGTTGTTCAGTTTGTTAACATCATAAGTGCCGATATATTGATATCTGATTGAAGGGGTAGCACTTATGAATGGTGTATTTGATTGTGCCCAACTGTTTTCAAATGCGATAAAAGTCAGAAAAAAGAAAATGGAAAATGAAATAATTTTTTTCATAACAGTATTTTAAATTCAAAATTAAAACATTATAGCTTTCTTACTCGATTTATTCCAGCCGGCTTTGCTTTCATAATCCACAAAATATATTTTCAAATCAGCTTGGCTCTCATAATCAACAAAGAATATTTTTTTATCAGCTTGGGAAGCATAGTTGGTAAAAAACCATTTTCCATCATTCTTTCCGGCTTGGCTTTCGTATTTCACTTTAAATACATTGAGGTCTGCCTGACTTTCATATTTAACTACAAAGACTTTCACATCGGCTTGAGATGCATAATCTACAGCGTATACTTTTTGAGCGTTGAGGTTGAAATTTATAGCAATTGATAAAATACAAATGATGATGATTTTTTTCATTGTTTATGAGTTTTATTAGTTTGCCACAAAGGCGCTAAGACACAAAGTTGCACAAAGGATGTTTGTTTTTTGTTATGTTCTAGTATCCAGTATCTAGAATCCAGCCTATCCAGCTATATCTAGCTTTATCTATCCTATCCAGCAACTACTCACAAGCCTTTGCCACCCTATTCCTCACTTCATTAATTGGAATTCTTTCTTGTGTCATTGTATCTCTGTATCTGATGGTAACGGTATTATCTTCTTTGGTTTGATGATCGATGGTTACACAGAAAGGTGTTCCAATGGCATCCATTCTTCTGTAGCGTTTTCCAATCGCATCTTTTTCTTCGTAGAAACAATGGAAATGAGGTTTGCATTCATTCAACAATGCCGTTGCAATTTCAGGAAGTCCATCTTTTTTTAATAAAGGAAGAATGGCGAGTTTGGTAGGAGCAATCTTTGCAGGAATTTTCATTACCACACGACTGTCTTCTGTACCATCTTCTTTGGTCCACTTTTCTTCTTTGTATGCTAATGATATAACGGTTAAAAACAAACGATCTAATCCCACTGAAGTTTCTACCACAAAAGGAGTGTAGTTTCCGTAAGGTTTTCCTTCAGCATTCAAATCGTTATCGAAATATTGAATTTTCTTTTTGCTGAATTTGGCGTGTTGACTCAAATCGAAATCAGTGCGACTGTGAATGCCTTCCAACTCTTTCCATCCAAATGGAAATTCAAATTCTATATCCAAAGCGGCATCAGCGTAATGCGCCAGTTTCACATGATCGTGGTATCTTAATTTTTCTGCAGGAATGCCAATGCTTTCATGCCATTTTTTTCTGGCGTCTTTCCAATAGTTGTACCATTCCATTTGAGTGCCGGGGCGAACAAAGAACTGCATTTCCATCTGTTCGAATTCTCTCATTCTGAAAATGAACTGACGGGCAACGATTTCATTTCTAAATGCTTTACCTGTTTGTGCAATTCCGAAAGGGATTTTCATTCTTCCTGTTTTTTGAACATTAAGAAAGTTGACAAAAATACCTTGTGCAGTTTCCGGTCTCAAATAAATGGTATCTGCTTCTTCAGCAACGCTGCCTATTTGTGTGCTAAACATGAGGTTAAACTGACGAACGTCTGTCCAGTTACAAGTTTTGCTGATGGAACATTTTATGTTATTTGTTTCGATGAGTGTTTTCAAACCCGCTAAATCATCAGCCGCAAGTAATTTATCCATTTCTGCAATCATTGCTTCTCCGGCTTCT
Organism: Chitinophagaceae bacterium; assembly: GCA_947446585.1. Classification (GTDB taxonomy): domain Bacteria; phylum Bacteroidota; class Bacteroidia; order Chitinophagales; family Chitinophagaceae; genus Ferruginibacter. Next base: position 2,826 of record CANFGZ010000175.1, read on the forward strand.
TTCTCCAACGTTTCAACATGTGCTTCAATCAAATGATCAACGCGGTATCTTTTGTTGCTGTCTTTATTATCTATCATCGGGTCGCTGAAATTATCAACGTGTCCGCTGGCTTTCCAAACGGTTGGGTGCATGAAAATAGCAGCGTCTATGCCAACGATATTGTCGTGCATTTGGGTCATGCTTTTCCACCATTCGTCACGGAGATTCTTTTTTAACTGAGCACCCATTTGTCCGTAATCATACACGGCGCTGAGGCCATCATATAGTTCTGATGATTGAAAAATATATCCGTATTCTTTACAATGAGAGATGATTTCCTGGAAATTGTTGATTTCGTTTGCCATAGGGGGCAAAGATAGAAAATTAGGGGTGGAAAATGGGGGATAGTAAGCAATTTTTAATGATGGTTATAATAGCCCACCATTTAAACGGTGGATTACATAAAGATTGAGAATATCATCTCTAAAAATCTGTATTAAAACATAGCATTTCTGAGGAAATTATCTTTGAAAGTATAGCCCACCATTTAAACGGTGGATTACATAACAATGGATAATTTCACCAACAAATCCTCGTTTTAAAACAACAAATCCCCGTGAATTTCAACATTGAAATTTTCTATACCTGTATTATTTTACATCATTATGTCACATTCCTTTTATAATGTCTGGATACATGCTGTATTTGCAACTAATGATCGACAAGAATTAATCACTCCGGATCTTGAAGAATATTTGTATCCTTTTTTATTTGCTGAATTTAAAGAGCTCGGTTGCAAATTGAAAATTGTTAATGGACTTTCTGATCATATCCATTGCTTATTTATGTTAGATGCACAAAAATCATATGCTGCAGTTATGAAGCAAATAAAAGGGTCATCATCTTATTACATCAATCATCAAAATTTGATCAATGAAAAATTTTCATGGCAAAAAGGCTATGCGGTGTTTTCTGTAAGCAATGCTGAGGTAGATAAAATTTATGATTATATCAAAAATCAAAAATTTAAACATGAGAGTTTGGAGGAAGAGGGATTGAAATTATAAATACTAAAAAATAATTGCTAAAAAAATACCCCCAACCCCACAATACCCCAACCATCTCTCATTCCCCTACGGTAAATATTCGCACCAATCATTCCCCTCCCTCGAAGGGGCTAGGGAAGGCCACAAAAAAAGCCACCGGATTTCATCCGATGGCTTGGTGTTTTTTTGCAATTAATCAACACTATTTTTAGCTGCAACCTAAGCTGTTGCCACAATTCAAACATTTATAACAAGTTCCGCTTCTTACTGTGATATGTCCGCAAGTATTACAAGCAGGCGCATCGCCTTGCATAGACTTGTTAGCGGCATTTATAGCATCAATAGAAGTAGCAGATTTTACAGGGCTAAGTCCTCTGTGTGATTTCTGACCATCTGTATCTGAATTACCAACTACTCTTACTTCACTTAATTCTGGAGTTCTGTCGCCAATTGTTGGGGTTTGATCATCCCAAACTTCATTGCCCAAATTTTCAACTTCTGGTTTGTCTAAAACATGAACTAAATCATTTCTGCCTAAATATTCATAAGCCAATGAACGGAACATGAAGTCGATGATAGATGTGGTTGTTTTGATATTCGGGTGTTCTACACGACCCGCAGGTTCGAAGCGTGTGAAAACAAATTTCTCAACATATTCTTCCAAAGGAACTCCATATTGTAAACCGATAGAAATTGCAATAGCAAAGCAGTTCAGCATACTACGCATGGTAGCACCTTCTTTCGCCATATCGATAAAGATTTCACCTAAAGTACCATCATTATATTCTCCAGTACGTAAGAATAAAGCCTGTCCATTGATTTTAGCTTTTTGAGTAAAGCCTCTGCGTTTTGCGGGAAGGGCTCTGCGCTCAACAATCATAGCTAACTGACGCTTCAATGAAGTATCAGCACTGCTTTGAACACGCTTGTTCATTTCTTCCAGCAATTCATCGATAGTTAGTTTGCCCATATCAACGAATGTGCTTTCAGTTACTGAATCTTTAACTTCGCCTGCATCATCTTCAGTTTTTTTCTTCTTATCCGATTTGTTACTTAAAGGTTGACTTAATTTAGAACCATCACGATAAAGTGCACATGCTTTTAATCCCAATTCCCAGCTTAAGCGATAAGAATCAGCAATTTCTTCTATTGTAG
>CANFGZ010000176.1 GCA_947446585.1 Chitinophagaceae bacterium
CCCTGCTATATTTTTCATTTTAATGACCGGCGAAGAAAAGATTGACAGTTTATTAATTTTCAGTCAGGTTATATTAAGTATTCAGCTGGGCTTTGCCGTTATACCATTAATTCATTTCGTCAGCGACAAAAAAACAATGAAAGAGTTTGTCATAAGACCTTTTATAAAAATAACAGCCTGGCTCATGGCCACCTTGCTGATTGTTTTAAATTCGAAATTACTTTTTGATGAAACAAGTTCTTTTTTTACTGACACTGACTCTGTTTTAATAAAAATGCTCATTATCATTGGACTTCTTGCATTTCTTTCGCTTTTGATTTACATATTATTGTTCCCTATTTTCAAAAAAAATCATTTATCTGCTTCTATTAAAATGCATCCCGAAAGTTTATCAACAAGCGAACTTAAAATTCCAGAATATAAGAGGATTGCAATTGCACTGGATTTCAGTGACAATGATTTTAAATTATTGTCGGGAGCAATAAGCCAGACAGGAGTTAATAAAGATTTCATTTTGATACACATTGTAGAAAGCGCCGTAGCAAAACTACATGGACATGAAACAGCAGATTACGAAACCGACAAAGACAGAGAGCGACTTAATATGCTAGTTCAATATATGCAGGCTAAAGGTTTTAAAGTAAAGGGTATTCTGGGTTTTAAAGAAAGATCAAAAGAATTGATCAGAATCATCAAAGAAGAAAATGCGGATATGCTGGTCATTGGTGCTCATGGCCATAAAGGAATAAGAGATTTTATTTTTGGAACAACGATAGATAAAGTTAGACATGAACTTGACATTCCGGTGTTTATTGTAAAGGGGTAAAATGTTTGGCGTTTGTTGTTTGGCGTTTGATGTTTGGCGTTTGTTGTTTGGCGTTTGTTGTTTGGCGTTTGTTGTTTGGCGTTTGAACCTATTGAACTCCTGCCTAACGGCGAACGCAGGCATTGAACCTTTGAAACATATAACTAGCATAAGCCAATAATAAGAAGAATCGACACCCTATTCCTCCACAAAATCCATATCTTTTCCAAACGTCTCCTTAATATTTACAAGTGCGATGATGCCAATCAACATGATTATTATACTGGTTATTAACCCAGCGTTGTAATAGGAAAAATAATCTCTTAGAAATTTAAACATGGGCAAAATCAAAACGGCTAATAACCCTCTAACCATATTGGGAATAGTGGTTGCTGCTGTTGCTCTGATATTAGTCCCAAATTCTTCGGCACCCATGGTTACAAAAATGGCCCAATAGCCCGTTCCTAATCCTAGTCCAGCACATACGATGTACATACCCATGGCGGTTCCATTCCATAAGGCTGTAAAATAAAGCATGATGAATAAAACGGTAATAGCAAAGAATAAATACAATGCCTTTTTACGACTTTTAAACCAGTTGCTGATAAATCCTACTGAAATATCACCTATAGAAATCATCACATAAGCAAACATAATTGACTTTCCGGGATCAATAGTTTCTGTAATGCCCATTTGTTTGCCGAATTCATTAGAGAAGGTAACAAGAACGCCTATGATTAACCAGGTTGGAAGCCCAATTAAAATATTGGAAAGATATCTCTTAAAGCGTTTTTTATTTTTGAAAAGCAAGAAGAAATTCCCTCTTTGTATGTTGGTTGCTTTGAGGTTTTTAAAAATGCCCGACTCATAAACAGATACTCTTAACAGCAATAAAAAAAAGCCCATAGCACCTCCGATGAAGTAACAGGTTCTCCATTCAAAATGCTGTTTTATAAAAAAAGCAAATACGGCACCACTAAGACCGATACCTGCTACTAATGAAGTTGCGATACCTCTTTTTTCTTTGGAAACCATTTCTGCAACAAGGGTGATACCCGCTCCCAGCTCACCAGCCAAACCGATGCCGGCAATTAGTCTCACCCACTTGTATTGATCTACTGTTTGTACAAAACCATTAACAATGTTAGCCAAAGAGTACAAAAGTATAGACCCAAACAGAACGCTTAAACGCCCTTTTTTATCCCCCATTACACCCCAAATTATTCCACCTATCAAAAGACCAATCATCTGCCATTTAAGAATAGTCTCTCCTTGAAGCATCAACTCGGGTTCAACTAAGCCCAATGATTTGAGACTTGGCATTCTGATAATTCCAAAAAGTAATAAATCATAAATATCAACAAAATAACCCAGCGAGGCCACTATAACCACAAAAACCAAAGAGGATCGGGTTTTATCTACAATATTACTCATGAGATTTTATTTTTTTTCGAAAAAACATTTTAATTATAACGGGAGCTGTTGTAATCACAACGATTCCGATTACAATAACTTCGAGATGTTTTTTAAGATCAAATCCGAAAGAGCTGAGGATAATTTTTTGTAAATAATGCCCACCTATCAGCATACTGAAAACCCATGCCACGCAGCCTATAATATTATAAAATGAAAACTTGGCTCTGTTCATTTGAACAATACCTCCAATAATTGGAGCAAAAGTTCTTATAAAAGGAATAAATCTTGCGGCAATTATCGTTCCTGCGCCGTGTTTATCATAAAAATCTTTAGCCTGATACAAATATTTTTTCTTGAATAACAAACTGTCTTTCCGCTCAAAAAGAAAAGGTCCACTTTTTCTCCCAAACCAATATCCCACAGAATTACCAATGATACCGGCAACAGAAATAAATCCACCCATAATTAATAAGTTCAAAATAGAACTATGTGTATTAATATTGAATGCGCTGTTTACTAAGTCATCACTATATATTCCTGAAACAAAAAGCAAAGAATCTCCAGGAAGAAAAAAACCAGCGAATAAACCCGTTTCTGCAAATACTACAAAAACGATAAACCATAGTCCGCCATTTTCAATATACCACTGCGGTTGTAATAAATGAAGCCAGTTGAATGCTAAGAATATTGTTTCTGTCATTTTTTTATGTTTTGGAAGCAGCCCCCTCAATCCCCCAAGGGGGAAGTTGATTATGTTTTGTTGGAAGACCTTACTTTCTTATTTTTTATTTATTATTATTTATTCTTTGTGTCACCCTTATAGGGTTCTTTTTCCATTTGTTGTTTTCTTTAGAATAATATCACCCCTACGGGGTTAATTATAAATTCTGTTTTGGTCAAGTATTAGACTTTATTCTCCATTCAACACTCAACATTTATAATTCAAAATAACTCATTCAAAATTAAACATTCTACATTTTCAACGCTCCTTCCCACTTACTAACGGCAGCGGTAGCCAGTGCATTTCCCAACACATTGGTCATGCTTCTGCCCATATCGCAAAAAGTATCAATAGCCAGTACCAATCCGATACCTTCGGGAGGTATTCCAAACATGCTGCCTGTAGCCAAAACTACAACCAATGAAGCTCTTGGTACACCGGCAATTCCTTTACTCGTAAGCATAAACACTAATAACATGGCAATTTGTGTTCCCAGGTGTTCCGTGATTGATGTAATATTATACGCCTGAGCTATGAACATACTCGAAAAAGTCATGTACATCATGCTGCCATCAAGATTAAATGAATAACCTAACGGCAAAGTAAAAGATACGATTTTATTGTTGCAGCCAAATCTTTCCATTTCTTCAACCAATTTTGGAAAAACAGCTTCACTACTGGCGGTATTGAAAGCTATAGCCATTGGAGAAGATAATCTTCTCAACAACACAAATAGCCCGTGTTTTAAAATTAAATATCCAACGAGTAAGAGTATTAACCATAATGCAGCCAAACCAAGGTAAAATGATCCAATATAATATGCATATGTTTTTAAAATACCCAATCCTTTTATGGAAATAACTCCTGTCATAGCACCAAAAACTCCTATTGGAGCGAGTTTCATTACATATCCAACCATCTTTAAAATCACATGAGTTAGCGAATCCAGTGCATTGATAATACTGTCTCCTTTCTTACCAATAGCGGTAAGTGCTACTCCAAAAAATACCGAGAAGATAACTAACTGTAAAATTTCGTTATTGGCCATTGCTTCAAATACACTTCTTGGAAAAACATGATCTACAAATTTATCTAATGAAAATTCTTTAGTCTTTCCTATCAAATCTTTTGCCCCTTCCAGATCAGCATTTGAAATATTTACCCCTACACCAGGTTTAGTAATCGTTACTAATATCAAACCTAATGTTAAACTGATTAATGATGCAGAAATAAACCACAGCATTGCCTTAGCACCTACTCTTCCCACCGTTTTCAAATCACCTAGCTTAGCGATACCCACTACCAACGTAGCGAAGACCAAAGGAGAAATAATCATTTGCACCATTCTTAAAAAGATAGTGGCTAATAATTTTATTTTGGGCGAAAAGTTTTTTATGAATTCGGGAGAAGCATTGGTGTTAATCAAATATCCGACTAGGATTCCCAAAATCATAGCAATGATGATATAGATTGTAAGTCTATTTGTCTTTTTTTTCAGGGAATGATCTGAATGCATAAACAATTATTGGTTTCGCAATATAATATATAAAAACGAATAGAAATGAGGCAATAGACGTTTATAAAAAAAGAAAAGTAATTAAATGAAATGTTTGATTGAAGAAATAATTCCTTATTTTTCGGAATATTTTTTACCAAAAACTAAAATAAATGGGATTATTTACAAAAAAACCTATGCACTTGCTATTGGAAGAAGCGGGCGATTCTGAAAAAGGATTGAAACGCACCCTAAGTGCAGGTTCATTAATTGCCCTTGGCATTGGCGCTATCATTGGAGCAGGATTGTTTGTAAGAACCGCTGCAGCAGCAGCTCAAAATGCTGGCCCTTCAGTAACGCTTGGATTTATCGTGGCAGCAATTGGCTGTGCTTTGGCAGGTTTGTGTTATGCAGAATTATCATCTTCTATTCCTATCTCAGGAA
>CANFGZ010000177.1 GCA_947446585.1 Chitinophagaceae bacterium
AATTGACTGGAATCAACTTTATTATTTACTACAGATTTCAGAAAACCTTCATATTGATTAGCGATTACATTAATATCAAACCTTTCTATAGCTTCTTTCCTGGCTCTTTTACCCATTAATATCATATCAGGGTAATGTTCAATCATTTTAAACACCTTTTCTAAAAATTCCTGCTTGTCTTTTACTTTAAATAATAAGCCAGTTTCTATATCCGTAATTGCTTCTTTATTCATTTCAATATCTGAAGCAACAATTGGTATTCCTGACATCATAGCTTCTACTAATGAGCCACTAAATCCCTCATACCAAGATGGAAATAGAAAACAATGAGCTTCGTAAATTTTTTTCCATCCATTAACCACTGAACCATTTAATTTTATAATGTTTTGAAGGTTATGCTGATCAATATATATTTTTAAAGTGGATTGAAAATCTCCTTCCCCATAAATATCAAGTTGAATATTTGGATGCTTGTCTTTTAATATATTAAAAACTTCAACCATTTCAAATAAACCTTTCCTTTCAATGAGTCTCCCTACAAAAACAAATTTCATTTTGTTATTAATTAAAGGAGGCTGCTGCCACTCATGAAATAAATTGGAATCCCTTCCTCTGTAAATCACTTTAATCTTTTTCTTATTTAAACCTAAAACTCTGGCATTGCTCAGAGCGATACTTTTGCTATTAGAAATCCAATATTTAGGAATAAAGGAGGTTAGTTTGTCAAGCATAAAGCCATAAAGAAACTTCAAATACATTTTCTTTTGCTTCTGTTCATTAAGTCGTGTTTCTCCATAAGTATCATTCAAAAAAGTACTGATAACAGTAGTTCCTGTTATCAGGCAGGCAATCCTTGTCATTAGGTCTGATTTTGCCAATGAAGAAACAACCAAGTCGGGTTTTACTTTTCGAATGAGTTTAATCAAAAATAGGATGCCCTTTAAATAAGATTTTTTACTTTTTAGATCAGCAAAATAAATCGGGTATCCTGTTTTTTCATACTGTTCTTTTAATTGGTGATTTCCATAAAAATATACAACTTCTAAAGATGAAGTTTTTTGAAAGTGAGAGATGATATCAAGAGTACTTTTCTCTGTTCCTCCTATTCCAAGAGAATCCAATGCAAATAAAAACTTCATGATTTATGCTGTCTTAAAAGGTAAATTAAACACTGTCGAATGTTTGCAATTTTACCATTTTATTAAATAATGGATTTTTGATTAGTTCGTCAAATGTTCCAATTGCAATAATTTCCCCTTTATTCATTAACACAATTCTGTCGGCATTTTTAATTGTTGACAAACGATGTGCCACAATAACAATTGTGTATTTACCATGCAAACTTTCAATATTTTCTTTAATGCTTTTTTCTGTATCAGAATCCAGTGCAGAAGTCGCTTCATCCATAAAGAGAAAGTCTAAATCTTTATATAATTCCCTGGCTATACTAATTCGTTGTTTTTGGCCTCCACTGATATTTATTCCATTGCTGCCTAGTATTTCATTCCCTTTTAAAGGCAGGCTCATTACAAAGTCATAGATTGCTCCTTTTTTTAACGCCTCTTCAAAGTTTGAGTTAGTTTTTTCGTTTACTTCATCCCAAAAAGTTACGTTATTGAATATGGTGTCATTAAAAATGACGGCCTCTTGAGTGATATAACCAATTCTTTTTTGAAATGATGATTTTTTAATTGTACATAAGTCAATGCCATCAATTTTGATCTGACCTTTTGTTGGATTCAGCAATCCGGTAATCAAATTTATTAGCGTTGTTTTTCCAGAGCCACTTTCTCCAATTATGGCAAGAGTCTCATTTTTATGTATAGTTAAATTTATGTTTTTTAATACACTAGTTTCTTCGAAAGCAAAGTCAATATTATTTATTTCAATAGAATTTTTAAAGCGATTGATTAAAATGTCCCCATCAGCTTCTCTATTGTTCTTTAATTCCTTATTAAAATCATCCATGTTTTTTAAAGATCCAGAGTATGAACAGAAACTATTGAAAGAATTCTGCATTCCAGTTAGTGAAATTAATGCACGATAAAAAAGCATCAATGTAAAAACTATCAACCCGATATTTTGATGAAAAAAGTAAACCTCAACTAATATTGATAACAACATAACAGTGATAACTATTGGCTCTCTGATGGAGATAAGAATAGCAGTGATTAAACCAAGTTTAAGTTGAGAATTCTGTATCAAATTATTATTTTCAATTAATTTATTTGAATAATTTTCTATTTGCCCTGTAGACTTTAAATATTTAAAGAAATTGGCTTTTTGAATAATAAACCCTTGAAAAGAATGACTATCTGTGGTAATTTTCCGAGAAAGATCTTTTGTTTTGTTTTTAATTTTTTGAATCAGCAAGCTACTTAATAACCCACCAACAACTACCATTATCGCAAACTGAGGATTAGAGAAAAAAGCCAATCCTGAATAAACAAAAATGAATAATAAATATTGTAGCCCTGCGAAATAATTTCTATAAGCAGATCTTACTTTATCAACTTCTCCACCAAGCGTATTTTGAATTCTTCCAACATCTGCACTTGTAAATTTTTGATAACTGAAATTAGTAAGACCTACAATATTTAGAGTTCTTATATTTTTTATAAAATATTGCTCATAAATATTTCTAATTTGAGCCTCCAGAAATCTAAATGCACCTTTTATGAAAAAGAAAAAGAATATAATGGCAAGTATACTATATAGGTTTAAAGGGATATGGATTTTTTTAAAGAACTCATTAATGAAAGACATGTTCCCCATTTTACTAGAATCAGCTTTAGCACTCGTTTCATCAGCCATCTGTAAAAGAGGAATAAACATGGACAGGCCAAATCCATCCATTATACCTACCAAAGTATTTAAAAGAAAACTTATAAAAATTCTATTCCCTAAATGCGAATAAAAATAATAGAAATGTTGAAAATATTTTTTTATGAATTTTTTAAACTTACTCACGTAATATTAATTTATTAAAAAATTAATTCTCTTTCTTATCATTGTTTGTAGTGGCGCTGCTATAGTAGTTATAGCCATATTTGCGTTTGTAATAATAGTAGCCATATTTATATCCAAAATAGCCGCTATTCTTTATGCCATTAAATACCAGTGCTATGTTATTAAATACGCCCTTTTGATTCCATCCATTGATTTCTAAAATTTGTTCTCTAACTGTTTGTTGGAATCTTGTGATGACAAGAGTAATATCTGCCCATTTGCCTAAAATTTGTGCATCAGCAACAATACCATATGGTGGGGTATCTATGACCACTACATCATAATTTTCATCAAGATACTTTTTTAAGTTTTTCATATTTTCACTGGCAATCAATTCTTGTGGATTGGGTGGAATCGCTCCTGAGGGAAAAAGATCTAACCGCTCAGTTTCACTTTTAGAGATAGGTATTTTAATATCAGGCAAAGTACTTCTACCAAGAAGAAAACTAGTAAGACCTTCAGCTTTATCAGTAAACCCTAAAGATTTATAGATTTTTGGTCTTCTTAAATCAAATTCAAGAATGGCCACTTTTTTTCCCTGTAAAGAATAGCTCTTTGCTATATTCATAGATAAAAAAGATTTTCCTTCACCACTTACACTAGAAGTAATAACAATATAATTTACCGGTTTTTGGGAATTGAAATAGAAGTCAAGACTAGTTCTTAATGAACGTATTTGCTCACCAAACATTGATCTGTTGTTTCCTTCAATAATAAAAGGAAAATTCACTTGATTTTCTGCTTGTTCCAACTCAGCAAGTACTGGTATATTGGTCATTGATTGTAACTGCTTCTTAGAAATTATTTTATTATTTAGTATTTCTTTTAAAATGGAAAAAATTATAGGCAATAAGATGCCTATTAATATCGAAATAAGCAACACTTTTGATTTAGAAGGAGTTACTGTAGAGTTAAGTTCGACAGGAGGGAATAATATTTTTGTATTTACCGTAATTGACGCTTTTGCAATAGCAGCCTCTTCTCTCTTTTGAAGTAACGTCAGGTATAGTTGTTCTTTTATATTTTGAAAACGAGTTTTGTCCATCAATTCCTTATCTGAAATTGGCGATTTTGTTAATATCTCATTTGCATTATTAATTTTAGATTGATAGGTATCTTGTGCAATACTTAAATTATTCTTATAGTTTACCAACTGTTTTTCCATGTTACTTTTTAAGTCAGACAAATTTTTGTCCATCAATAAAAGTGTTGGATTAGTTTCTTGTGCAGTTAACGCAATTTTATCTCTTTGCAATCTCATTTGTTGATATTGAATCAACATAGATTGAAGAGTGGGATTGTCTATTCCAACAAAAGCAAGATCTGCGTCTTTCAAGCTGGGATTCTTAATAAATTCTTCAACAGCGGAAATAGTAGATTTTAAAATATTAATCTGAGTAAGTTCTTTATCGTAATCTTGAATTTTTTGCAGATAGATATCATTATTTTCACCAGTGCCAATCAATGCCCTACTGGATTTAAAACTAGCAAGAGAACTTTCTATAGAATCCAGTTCTTTTCTAAGTGGAGACATCCTCTGTTCTATAAAGTCAATGGCTTGAGAAAATCCTTGCGACTTATCAAGCTTAAGTATTCGATTGTAAAGTCCCATTAACCCACTTAGAATATCCTTGGCCCTTTCAGTAGAAATGTCTGAATATTTAATAGAGATAATATTACTTTCTTTTGAAGTTGAAATTTCAATTTTATTACTTAATTCAAATGCCGCTTTCATGGTGTTCACACTATATAAAAATATAGGTTTCTGTGTATTGAAATCTTTACTTTTCTGAACAACTATTTTATTATCATTAATTAAAAAGGGAATTCCCCAAAAAGCATCTCCTTCAATGTTTTTAGAAATAAAATGA
>CANFGZ010000178.1 GCA_947446585.1 Chitinophagaceae bacterium
ACTGCCGACATACAAACCAAAACCAGTACAAATGTGCTTAGTGTACCTATCAATGCAGTAACCACCAGAGATAAAGGCGAAATGGTGAAAAAGGAAATAATATCAGAGGAAACTGATGTTAATGCAAAAGCACCTTCTCTCGACGATTTGGATGTGGTGGTTTTTATAATAGGTGCAGATGGAAAAGTAAAGAAAACACAAGTTAAAACCGGCATTCAGGATATCAATTACATTGAAATCACAGAAGGATTAAAAGAAGGAGATGAAGTTGTTACCGGGCCTTATGATATTGTGAGCAAAACTTTAAAAGACAGTATCGAAGTTAAAAAAGTAGATAAGAAAGAATTGTTTGAAAAGAAATAAATCCAAACCCCGTTTTTGAAAAAATACTTATCATTGTTCATATTAATTGCTGTTTTGCATACTTTCTCTTATGCACAAAGCAGAAGATTATCAGTTAGCGTAGCAGATGAGAAAAACAATAAAATTCAAAACGCAACTGCGTATATAAAAAATCTTTCCGATACCAATTTTTCCATAAAAAAAGTGTTGAAATCAAAAGATGATTTTAATATTACGGAAGGTATCCGTTACAATCTGCATATCAGTTTGATTGGTAAAATAGATTTTGATACTACATTTATTGCCGGTAATGAAGATATAGCAATAGAAGTTGTTTTGAAAAATTCGGTTGCCTCAATGTCTGCGGTTACTGTTGTTTCTTCGAGAAAGCCATTGATTAAAGAAGAAGATGACAAAACAATTGTAGACGCAGCTGCATTAACCATAAGCAGTACCAATGCTTTTGAAGTGATTGAAAAAACACCGGGCGCCATCATCGATCAGGATGGAAATATTTATCTCACCAGCACCACACCGGCAACCGTTTTTATCAATGGCCGAGAAATGAAATTAAGTGGTTCAGATCTTACATCCTTATTAAAAAGTCTGCCTGCCAACAGTGTTAGTAAAATTGAAATTCTCAGAAATCCTTCTGCCAAATATGACGCAGCGAGCAGTGGCGGCATTGTAAATATTGTGTTGAAAAAAGGAGTAAAGTTGGGCAGCAACGGAAGTATTAATGTGGCGTATTTTCAAGGAGTGTATGCAACCAATACAGCAGGATTTACTTTCAATAAATCTGGTGATAAAATAAACAGCTATATCAATTATCAGTTTACAAGCCGCACTAATTTCGAAGAGTTGAATTCCGACAGAGGATTTGATATCGACAGCACTGTTATTCATCAGCGTTCATTTACTAAATATCCATCAATTACACATTATATCAATTCCGGACTGGACTATGCATTCGCTAAAAAATGGAATATCGCGTATGATGTAAGATATACATCGAATGAAAATAAAAATAAGGCTGATAATTCGGTTGGTGTTACCAAAATAAATCTCAATAATAATCTGGCACAAACACAGGCTTATATTTATAACAACAACCACTCTGACTATCTCACCAACACATTGACGTTAAAATGTAAAATTGATACTTCAGGAAGTGAGTGGACAAATACCGCCGAGTACAGTTATTTCAACTACAATAACAGCCAGCAATACACGAATACATACTTGATTCCTCAGCATACAGCGGTGAAAGGTGATGGCATTAATGACAACATAAAGAATATTTTATCTGTGCAGTCTGACCTGACATTAAAACTACCTAAGAAATATACAGTAGAAACGGGCATTAAAATCAGCAACAGCAGCAGTGAGAATAAGGCGCTCTATTTTATTGATACCGGCAATGCCATAAGAATCGTGGATAAATTTCAAACCAATACCTATCAATACAATGAGACGATCAGTGCTGCCTACCTGCAAGCGTCAAAAACATTTCATGGGTTTACCATCAAGCCGGGACTTCGTTTTGAAATCACCGATATCAGTGGCCACCAGTTGATTCCGAAAGACACGAGTTTTGGCATCAACAGAAAAGATGTTTTTCCATACATATTTTTAAAACACAAGCTTTTTAAAATGTATGGTCAAACCTTGATGGCAAGTGCCATTTTCAGAAAAAGCATCAAGCGTCCTTATTATGAAAGTCTGAATCCATATCCAAAATACGTAGATCAGTTTTTGTATGAATCAGGCAATCCGGCGCTAAAGCCACAGTTCACTACCAATTATGAATTGAATGTAACGTTTAATGATATTCCCGTTGTTGCTTTTGGATTTAATGATACCAAAGATATTTTCAGCAGTGTCATTTATCAGGATGATATTACCAAAATCGCCTATCGCACTTTTGATAACCTGGGTAAGAACAAAGAATTTTATTGTCGTCTGGTAGGAGGTGTTCCTCCGGGAAAAAAATATTTCTTCTATGTAGGTGGTGTATTTAATTATAATGAATACAGAGGGTTTTATCAGAATCAACCTTTTAATTATAACCGCGCTAGTTATACGTTCTTCACCTTTCATGAATATAAAGCCACTAAAAAATTCACAGTTAATCTTCAGGGATTTTTACGTTCTAAAGCATTACAGAATTTTTATGAGCTGAATACTTTTGGTGGTGTTTTTGTTTCGGCAAATAAAAGTTTGTTTAATAAAAAAGTAAATCTCATTGTTTCCATCAGCGATTTATTGCGCACCAATCAGGTGTCATTCAATTACAATAGAAATGGTCAGCAGATTGAAGGTAAACGCGTCAATGATACGCATCGTTTAGGCGTTACGTTAAGATATAATTTTGGGTTTAAGCCGAAGGAGGAGAAAGAGAAGAAGGGTAATTATGAAGCGCCGCAGGAGTAAGGAGAAATCGTTTGGCGTTTGGTCGCTGCGCTTGTTTGGCGTTTATTGTTTGTTGTAGAGTTAGTAGCCAATTTCTTTTCTAAAAACAGAGGTGCGTTAAATAAATATAAACAGTGCTCAACGCCAAACCCCAAACAAGCGCAGCGACCAAACGACTAAACAAATAAAACCTCCGCCACTTCCACACTCTCCGGTTTCCCTACATCTATAAATCTATCTCCGGAATGTTCATAGCCCATGATTACATGTTCGGCAGCCAGACTTAAATAAGTTTCTGTTAAAGAGAATTTGCCTCGTTGTGGAATGAGTTCGAATACAGTTGGTTCGAAAATGGCTACACAGCTGTATGCCATTGGTTTTAGGTTATTTTTTGCGATGGATATTTTTTGTTCACCGGTAATATTGTTTTCCCATCCACACAATCTGTTGTTCTCATCAAATAAAAAGTTACGTGATGATTTGCGGTTGGTAATGCCAAATGAAATCAGGGCATTATTCGATTTGTGAAATAACAATAAATTACTGATGGATAAGTCTGTCAGAATATCTGCATTCAATGTGATAAAAGGTTCGTCATTTTGCAGTAAAGATTGCGCTTTCATCAAACCGCCTCCGGTTTCGAGTACTTCTTTGCTTTCATTGCTGATGATGATATTACTTCCCCATCCTTTATTTTTATTCACTGCATCAATAATCTGATCAGCAAAATGATGAACATTCACAATTACATTCGTGATATTGTATTGTTGCAAATATTCGATGTTGCGTTGTAATAAAGATTTATTATTAACAACGGCTAATGCTTTGGGATGGCTGTCTGTCCAGGGTTTGAAACGTGTGCCGAGTCCGGCAGCAAAGATCATGGCATTCATTATTTTACCCAGTTTTCGTTATTCAAATGTGTGACGGTTGTTTTTACACCAAATTTATTTCTGATATGGCGATTGACGGCTTCAGCTGCGTACACACTTCGGTGTTGGCCACCAGTGCAACCGAAATTGATTTCCAGACTTTCAAAACCGCGTTTGATATAATCTTCTACGGTGATATCGACGATGTCGTAAATGCTGTTTAGGAATTTGGGCATCAGGGTTTGCTGTTCCAGAAAATCTTTCACCGGCTTATCTTGTCCAGATTGTTTTTTGTACTCTTCGATTCTGCCGGGATTGAGAATACCTCTGCAATCAAAAACATATCCACCACCGTTTTTGGTTTCGTCAACGGGATAACCATTTTTCAGATAGGAGAAGCTGTGAATTTTAACAATAAGTGGCGTTTGTTCGTTGGCTTTAGTATTTTCAAATTGCTGAATCATGTCATCAGCAACTACTTGTTTTAATAAAGATTCAAACATCGGAAAGCTGATACCGATTTTTTTGTTTTGCATGAACCATTTCAGATTTTGTAATGCCAATGGAATGCTGGTGAGGAAATGAGCCTTACGTTCAAACAATCCTCTGAAACCATAAGCGCCCAACACTTGCAGCAAACGTATCATCACATAACCATTGTATTGATTGGTGAAAATAGTTCTGTCAACTTCATGACCCAATTGTTCATCCACACAATCCATATAATAATTCAGGAGTTTATCTTTCCATTCATCGCTTAGATTCGCTTTGGCCTGCCATAACAAAGAAGCTACATCATATTGCAGTGCGCCTTTCATTCCACCCTGGAAATCGATAAAATGTACTTCGTTATTATCGACCATAATATTGCGGCTCTGAAAATCACGAAACATAAAATATTTATCATCCACATGAGCGAGATAATTGCTGATGGCTTCAAAATCTTTAATCAGCTTTTCTTTATCGTAAGGAATTTTTAAAGTGTCTAAAAAATAATATTTGAAGTAGAGTAAATCGCTGAGGATGGCTTGTTGTCCGAATTCTTTGCTGGTGATGCATTGGGAGTAATCCAGATTTTTATCGCCATTGATTTGCATGTGGGCGAGGGCTTTCAAACTTTTTTTAAATAAATCGAGTACGGCATCATTTTGTCCATTGGCTTCCAATACATTTAGTAGCGAAGTATCGGCAAAATCTTCCTGAATGTAAATGGAGGTATCGTTATTTACAGCCAGCACTTCCGGAACCGGA
>CANFGZ010000179.1 GCA_947446585.1 Chitinophagaceae bacterium
ACTGCATCTAACCCTTGTACAGGAATAACCATTAATATCAGTGCAACTACTGTAAATGTATTGCCTTGTCCATCAACTGCAGGAAGTATTACAATAACAGCATCCGGTTCTACAGGATTCACGTACAACAGTAATGGCGGTGCTTACCAAACCAGTAATATATTTTCAGGCCTTACCGCAGGAACTTATATTATTGGTGTTAAAGATGTAAATGGATGTACCAACACTCAATCAGTAACGGTAGGAACAGCTGCAATGGGTACTAATTTTACTAACGTAAGAACAATTATTCACGCTAAATGTGGAAGTTGCCATATTAATGGTGGAAATACCGCAGGTTATAATTTTGATAATGATTGCAGTATAGTTACTTATTGGAACCAGATAAAAGGCACTTGTGTTCAACCTTACAGCAGACCACAAATGCCACCTTCAGCTCCACTAACTTCAACACAACAATCACAAATAACCGCATGGATTAATGCAGGGCACGGTTATACTAATTAATATTAATTTTTTAAACCAAAACAAGAACTAAAAATGATGACCATTAAAAAAAATGCAGTTGCAATGCTCATTGTGCTAATAATACTCGGAGTTTCGAGTTGCTATTATGACAAGGCTGATTTATTGTACGGCAGTAATAATCCTTCAGATTGTACTACAGCAAAGTACAGTACCGTTATTCATCCTATTATAACTAGCAAGTGCGCCACTTCCGGTTGTCATGACGCGGGGAACACCAGTCCTGAACTAGGAACTCATGCGCTGGATTCTGCAAATTCAGTAAGAATTAATGTTCGTGCCTGTGTTCAAAAAACAATGCCGCCATCTAATCCTTTGAGTGCTTCTGAAGTGGCATCATTGCAGTGCTGGATTAATGCTGGCGCTCCCAATAATTAATAGCTAAACACATTTCATTACAATAAAATTAATTAGGCTATGAAAAGATGGAAAAGAAATTTGCTCATTTTATTCATTATTGGATTGGTTACAGCAGCAATAATTTTATATATCGCTACCAAAAAGCCCGCCAAGGGAATCGATGGCAAACCTGTTAAAGTTTTTAATGCATCTGAATTAATAATGTCATTAGATTCTAACAGCACATCAACTTCCCAAAAATACATGTTTAAAAACATAGGCATTATTGGAAAGATAAAAGAGGTGGATATATCAAGGTCAAATATCATTATCGATGCAGGATCTTCGGCTACGGTTAACTGTAGTTTTGACAGCTTAGCTTTTGTTAACAGTAAGTCATTTCTAAAAATTGGAGAAGTAATAAATGTTAAAGGAATATATTATGGCTGCGATGGATTTGATAAAAAAAATACAGACGACGACCTAGATTTGATTCCCTCTGAAAAAACAGCAATGCTAAGAACTTGCGGATTAAATAATCAATAAACTAAAAACTAAATAAAATGAAAAAACTAATCTTAATCACAATGGTGATAATGGCCGTAAATTTCGCTGAAGCACAGACGAAGTTTTATACAAAATCGGGCCTGGCCTGGTTTGATGCCGGAACTGGTGCTGAGGATATTACCGGAACCAATAAAGCGGTAACAAGTGTTATTGAAACTTCTACTGGACAGATTCAATTTTCAATGCTTATTAAAGGATTTGAATTCTGGAGTCAATTACTTCAGGATCACTTTAATGAGAATTACATGGAAAGCGATAAGTTCCCAAAAGCTATTTTCAAAGGGAATATCACCAATATAGATAAAGTAATCTTTACCAAAGACGGCACCTACCCTGTAACGGTAAAAGGAACTTTAGAAATCCATGGCGTTAAGAATGAAGTAGAAACAAAAGGAAACTTAAAAGTAAAAGGAGAAACTATTGATGCTACTTCCGAATTCATAGTTGTTCTTGATGATTATAAAATTGCTATTCCCGGAGTTGTAAAAGACAAGCTGTCGAAAACGGCAAAAGTAAAAATTAACTGCACTTATACCATCTTAAAATAAAACAAACTGAACATGAACTTTAAAAATATCAAAACTTACTTTTTAATTTTTGCTATCACCTGCTCTAAGTCTCTTTTTGCACAACCTGACGACTTGCTTTCTATAGTAGAAAAAAAAGGAGACCATCCTAAAGAATATGTAAATAACGCTTTTAAATCAAGTCGCGTTATTATGGGGCATTCTATCGAATTTATTGGCAAAGGTGTTTTGGATGTAAGAATACTGCATCGCTTTGGATTAATTAGCCAGTATCAATCTGCAAGAAATTTATTTGGTTTAGATCAGGCCAGTATGAGACTTGGATTTGATTACGGTTTGACCAAAGGCCTTACCATCGGAATTGGAAGAAGCACTTTCAATAAAGAATTTGATGGCTTTATTAAATACAGACTTGTTCAACAGTCTAGAGGAGCAAAAGGGACCTCTCCAGTTTCCGTTGTTTTAGTAACTGGCGCAACCTATAACGATATGCCTTGGGAATTCCCTTCCAGAACAAATTTCTTAACCAGCAGAATGGCTTTTTACAACGAACTCATCATAGGAAGAAAATTTTCAGAAGGCTTCAGTGCTCAAATTACACCTACTCATGTTCACATAAATCTTGTTAATGATTCCACATTTAAAAATGATGTTTTTGCATTGGGTGTGGGCGCTAGATTAAAACTTTCTAAGCGGGTTGCATTTGTAGTAGATTATCAATATCTACTAAAGCAAAATGGAGAAGACGCCACTAATATTCAGTTTAAAGATAACACCAACGCTTTATCTATGGGCTTTGATATTGAAACAGGTGGTCACGTATTTCAACTTCATTTCTCTAATTCAAAAGGCATGAATGAAAGAGAATTTATTACCAATACAACAGGCACTTGGGGTAAAGGTGAAGTAAGTTTCGGATTCAACTTATCCAGAGTATTTACCGTTGGAAAGAAAAAACCTTCCACTCCAAAAATATAAAACATGGATAGAAAAGAATTTTTATCAACTTTAGGATTTTCTGCAGCGTCAATTGCACTGGCTTCTTGTTTGGGTGGATGCAAAAAAGACACACCAAGCGGCCCAACTGTTGACTTTACATTTGATCTTACACAAAGCCCTTACACAGCCTTGGCAATCCCAGGAAGTTATTTATATACTAATGGAATAATTATTGCCAATACTACATCAGGAGTAATCATTGCCGTTTCTGAAGCATGTACCCATGAAGGTGCTAATGTTCAGTATCAAAATAGTAACAACCAATTTTATTGCCCCCGACATGGCGCTACATTTAATACCAGCGGTGCAGTAACCAGAGGACCTGCCACTAGTAATTTGAAACAATATACAGTAACGGTAAATGGAAACTCAGTAAGAGTAAACGGATAGCCTTCAGACAACCTATTTTATTTAAAATCCTTCAATTGTTGAAGGATTTTTTATGCAGTAACAATTCGAAAAAAGGCAAAAATTGAATTAGATTTTGTCATGCAATTGTCATATTTATTAATCACCAAGATTCATGACAAAAACGTGATAAAAAAATGATAACAAGGACTGATATTTGCAGCGCTTTGAATAATATGCTCAGAATATCTTTCATCATCAGTTTTATTTTGTTTTATACAAACGTCTTTTCTCAAAAAGACAGTAGCTTTAATAAGTCTGGCGTGATGGAAGAAGTGGTGATTACCTCTACAAGAACAGAAACGAAACTTGGAAATGTTGCAGTGCCTACAAAAATAATATCCAAAAAATATATTCAGAATTCGGGCTCTTTAAAACTACAGGATATCCTTCAGGAATTCACAGGCATAACTGTTGTGAACAGTAATCTGGCGACCTCTTTAAATGGCTATCCCAATCCTTTTGGACAAGGCATACAGATGCTGGGCCTTGATCCTGCTTATACCGCTGTATTAATTGATGGCGAACCGCTCGTTGGAAGAAATGCAGGGATTTTAAAACTAGGCAGAATCGCAACAGGAAACATTCACCAAATAGAAATTGTAAAAGGACCGTCTTCAAGCTTATACGGAAGTGAATCTATGGCTGGAGTCATCAATATAATCACAGCAAATCCTTCAGATCAACAATTAGATTTACAATCTCGTATTGAAACCAATAAAACACTTTCGCAAACGGTTGCTTACGCTAATCATATAAATAAAACCGGAATACAGTTTTTTGTAAACAGATATTCTACCGATGGATATGATCTTGACCCTAGCATTTATGGAAAAACGATAAGTCCATTCAGAGACTGGAATTCAAATATTAAACTCACTCAGCAATTAAATAAAAAAACAGATCTGATTCTTTCTTACAGAAATTTTAATTCAAAACAAGACTGCAATTATATGATTGACTGGCAATCCAATCCTGCAGTGGTAAAAGGATATACATCTGAGAAAGACAATACATTTTTTACTCAGCTAACTTATAAAGCTTCGGCACGAAATAAATTATTCTTCAGAACATTTGCAGATCATTATTCCAACACCTCATTTGCAAATCTCGAAAACACTGATACGAGATTTGATGAAACCAGTTTTATACAATCTATTTTAAAACCAGAAATTCAATTTGAAAACATTGGCAATAAAAGAAAGTTGATTGGAGGTGCCGGCACTTATATCGAAATGATTGAAGCCTCGAGATATTCCGGAAAAAAACAACTGCTGACTTTGTATACATTCATGCAAAATGAGTGGTTTTTGTACAATAAAAAATTGACATTAATTGCCGGCGCCCGACTTGACAAGAGAAATGATTATCAACTCAATTTCAGTCCAAGAGCCGCTATTGCATATAAACCCAATATCCACTGGAAAATTACGGGGTCTGCCGGATTTGGATTTAAAGCACCT
>CANFGZ010000180.1 GCA_947446585.1 Chitinophagaceae bacterium
GAGCTACCCCGACAAATATTTTTACCTAATCCTATGAACTTCCGTCCGCCGCGGCGGATATGAATCCGATGCTCTAACCAGCTGAGCTACCCCGACAAATATTTTTACCTAATCCTATGAACTTCCGTCCGCCGCGGCGGATATGAATCCGATGCTCTAACCAGCTGAGCTACCCCGGCATCTCCTTAAAAAAGGAGTGCAAAAGTATTGAATTTTACCCTACTTGGTAAAAGAATTTCAAAGTTTTTATAAAAAAAAGAAAATTAACCACTGATTCGAGCCTTCCATGGAATTTCTGCCACTTGTAATTGATGGCCAATGTATCTTGACAAAACAAATAAATAATCACTTAACCGATTTAGGTATTTGATCACGAGCGCATCAACAAAAATGTTTTGTTGATCTAAAAGAACACAAATTCTTTCGGATCTTCTGCATACACAACGACACACATGCAAAGTAGAAACAGCTTGATGTCCACCTGGTAAAATAAAGGATTTCATGGAAGGTAACTCTTCATTCATTTTGTCTATCTCAGATTCCAATAAAGTCACATCTGATTCTTTTAAATCAGGTATTTTCATCATCGGTTCTTTGTCAGGATCACAGGCCAATGAAGAACCAATAGTAAATAAACGATCCTGAATTTCTTTCAGCATTTGTTTGGAAGACTCGTGAGTTATCAAATCATTAGCGAGACCAATATATGAATTCAATTCATCTACAGTTCCATAGCTTTCAATCCTCAGGTGACTTTTAGGCACTTTTGTTCCACCAATCAAACTTGTTGTTCCGCTATCGCCGGTTTTAGTATATATTTTAATGGCCATCTAAATAAGGTTTATGATAAAAAATTGAAGTAAGGTCAGGTTATGAATTAATGATTGAAGGGCTAGCATTGATTTTGTCTGTTTCAATTAAACCGTCTCTCAATCTTACCACTCGATGAGCAAACATAGATATATCTTCTTCATGAGTAACCAACACCACAGTATTTCCGTCTCCATGAATTTTTCCAAGCATCTCCATTATTTCATGAGAAGTCTTTGAATCCAAATTTCCTGTGGGTTCATCTGCCAGAATAATTGAAGGATTGTTGATTAATGCTCTAGCTATTGCCACACGCTGACATTGTCCTCCACTTAACTCATTTGGTTTGTGATGCATTCTGTCTTCAAGCTTTACTTTTTGTAAAACAGCAATTGCCCTCTCGTTTCTTTCTTTTTTGGAAACACCGGCGTATACCAAAGGCAAAGCCACATTCTCTGCTGCTGTTAATCTTGGTAATAAATTGAATTGCTGAAACACAAAACCGATTTCTTCATTACGAACTTTTGCAAGCTCATCATCATGCATTTTACTTACATCCTTTCCATTGAGAATATATTTACCTCCTGAAGGAGAATCTAGGCATCCAATAATATTCATCAATGTTGATTTACCTGATCCACTGGGACCCATCAACGCCACATATTCATTCTTATTAATTTCCATGTTGATTCCCTTCAGCACCTGAAGCTCATTTTTTCCCAGAAAGTAACTCTTGAGTATATTCTCAAGATGTATTATCGTATTCATTTTTTATGTTAATCGCAAATATTTAAAAATTATTTTTTGATCACTTTGGGTACTTTAAAAAATTGTTCGTCTTTCAATGAGGCATTTTGTAAAGCTTGTTCTCTGGTGATTTCCGAATTTACTTCATCTGCTCTAAGGATGTTTTTATTTTCTGTAATGTAAAGTAAAGGCTCCACATTAGTTGTATTTAATGACTGAAGCTTATTGACAAATATCAGCATGTTCTGCAAATCAGTTAACAACTCCGTTTTTTCAACTGTATTAAATTCAAGCTTCGATAAAGAAGCCAGCTTATCTACCATTGCTTCATTAATTTCCATAGCGCAAAAGTAATCGAACTTACATTCATATTTATTATCTTCGCCACCATTATTTTCTGACAATGATCGAGCAACACAAAACAGGAGAAAAAAATCCAAATCTGCCTTCAAATATAGTCATGAGCGGCATCAGACCCACAGGTATGGTGCATCTTGGGAATTATTTTGGGGCTATCAGAAACTATGTGCGCATGCAAGACGAATTTGAATGTTATTTCATGATAGCTGATTTGCATTCTTTAACCACACATCCCGACACCAATACACTGAAATCCAATGTAAGAAGGGTTTTAGCAGAAAATATAGCCTGTGGACTCAATCCTGAAAAAGCAACTTTCTATTGTCAAAGTCATATATACGAAACAGGTGAATTATACCTATATCTAAACATGTTGGCGTATAAAGGTGAGTTAGAAAAAACAGTCACCTTTAAAGATAAAGCCAGACAACATCCCGAAAATGTAAATGCTGGACTACTCACCTATCCTGTTTTACAAACGGCAGATATCATCATGCATCGTGCCTGTCATGTTCCTGTAGGTAAAGACCAGGAGCAACATTTGGAAATGGCCAGAAATTTTGTGGTGAGATTCAATCACAGATATGGCGAAATCTTTCCTGAACCGCAAGCTTTTAATTACAATGAACAACTCATTAAAGTTCCGGGTTTGGATGGATCAGGCAAAATGAGTAAGAGTGAAAACAATATGTCAACATTGTACTTTGCTGATGATGATGACACCATCCGTAAAAAAGTGATGAAAGCCAAAACGGACAGCGGTCCAACTGAAAAGAACGCTGTGATGCCTGACTATATAGAAAATATTTTCATGTTGATGAAGTTGGTTTGTAGTGAGGATGTGATTAAGAAATATGAAACTGATTTTAATGAATGCACCATCAGATATGGTGATTTAAAGAAACAGCTGGCAGAAGATATGATTTCATTCATGGCTCCTATTCGTCAAAAAACTGATGATATTCTAGCTGATGATGCTTATTTGGTAGAGGTTATGAAAAAAGGCGCCCAAAAAGCTAGTGAAAGTGCTGCAAAGACCATGAAACTGGTCAGAGAAGTCATGGGACTCAATTATTTCTAATTTTTTTAAAAAACGATTTTTTTCTGAATATTTATTCAATACATTCGTGCACAAGAAAAATTTTGTGAAGGATATGGCCAAGTTAAAAAAACCAAAACACATTGCCGTTGCCGGTAATATCGGAGCAGGTAAAACAAC
The DNA here is from genome assembly GCA_947446585.1 of Chitinophagaceae bacterium. Lineage (GTDB taxonomy): Bacteria > Bacteroidota > Bacteroidia > Chitinophagales > Chitinophagaceae > Ferruginibacter. The sequence continues at coordinate 3,137 of CANFGZ010000180.1, forward strand.
GCTCACTGAACTATTGAGCAAACACTACAAATGGATACCCCAGTTTGAAGATGTTGATCATAACCCTTATCTAAATGATTTTTATGAGGACATGCCACGCTGGAGTTTTAATCTACAAATTTATTTTCTGAATAGCCGGTTGAATCAATTACTTGAAATTCAAAGGGGCACTGAAACTATTATTCAGGACAGAACTATTTTTGAAGATGCCAATATTTTTGCTCCTAATCTTCATGATATGGGACTTATGGGTAAACGTGATTTTGAAAATTATTATAAGTTTTTTGAAACTTTAAAAACAATGGTTCAGCCTCCTGATTTATTAATTTATCTCAAGGCTTCTGTTCCTACATTGGTTGGTCAAATCCAAAAACGCGGAAGGGAATATGAAGAAAATATCAGACTGGATTATTTGAAAAAACTAAATGACCTTTACAACAATTGGATTGATAATTATAAAGAAGGTGCTTTGTTAGTCATAGATGCCGACAATAATAAGTTTGCTGAAAAAGAAGAACATTTAGGAGAAATCATCACTAAGATTGATTCCACTTTATTTGGATTATTTTAATTGTGATTAAAATTCTTCCAATTGAAAAAATAACTGATTTTCGAATTATTTTTCTTACAAAAAAATTAAAGCGCTACGGAATGGAGATAGAAGTAAATTAATCAATAAGTTGATTTTTCATAGCGTAAAAAACAAGTCCTACAGAATTCTTGACTCCAAATCTTTCCATTAATCTGTCTTTGATGGCTTCTACTGTTCGTGGGCTGATGTCCATTTTTCCGGATATTTCCTGTGCGGTAAATTCCATGCAAACCAATGTAAGTACTTCTTTTTCTCTGTCGCTTAAAACCACTTCGGAGTTGAGATTGGGATTAAATTTCTGTTTGGAGTAATTTTTTTTAATCAGTACCTTATTTACGAAAGGATTCAGATAAAACCCTGTTCGCATTACATCTGAAATGGCCTTTTTAATTTCTGAAGGATCCGTACTTTTTAGCAAATATCCTGCTGCTCCACAATCCATCAAATGACCAACAAAGCGTTCGTCTTCATACATAGTGAGAATAACAACTCTTATTGCCGGATATAATTTTGTAACGATTTTGGTGGTGTCGATGCCATCTTTTTTGGGCATCTTAAGATCACAGAGTACGACATCGGGCATAAACTCCGGAATTTTTTCAATCAATTCTTCTCCGTTATCTGCCTCCATCACAAACTTGATGTTAGTATATTGGCGCATAGACAGGATAACACCTTTTCTGAAAATCTTGTGATCATCAACTATGGCAACTTTTATTTGATTGGTTTCACTCATAAAGGAATTGTAAAAATACAATAACTTAAGAAAGGAAAAGGAGAATAATTTTACAAGAACAGATTTCAATTATTAAATGAGATTTGTTCTTGGTATTTCTAAGGTTATTTTATAATAAGTTTGGCTTGGATCTATTTCAAAATAAATTCTTCCATTCAACACTTTTATTCTACTGGCAATATTTTTCAATCCCAATCCTTGAGCGCTCTGATTTAATTTGTCAAATTCGGCCTGAACAATTCCTTTTCCATCATGATGAATTCTCAGATAAAGATTATTGCCACTACTATTTTGCGTAAGATGTATAAAACCTGCATTACTATGTTTCAAA